>JACQTN010000270.1 GCA_016210785.1 Armatimonadota bacterium | reverse complement strand
GAGGTCATCAGGTCAATGGCGATGTTGACGGTGAGGCCTTCCCCCTCGAACAGATAGAGCGGGTAGATGTCCAGCGTGCCGCCCGCCAGGTCAATGCGGGTGGGCGCCGACGCCTGGATGACCGCGTCGCCGGCGGGCGTCACCCGGCGCATGCCGGACCCGGCGAGCGCGGCGACCCCTGCGCGGGCCCGGCGCTCCGGCACGCGCGGTCCCTTCTCCATCACCCGTCCTCCCACACGAGTGCCGCGGCGCCGACGACGCCCAGGTGCTCGCCGACCGCGGAGGGCATCACCTCCACCGCCGCGCAGGCGGGCAGCACCAGTTCCCGCACCCGGGCCTGGATCCACTCCAGATGCGAGCGGTAGAGCGGCCCGCCCGCCACGATCACCGCCTGCGGATTCAGGATGTTCACGACACTCGCAATGCCCACCGCCAGGATCTCCGCGCGCTCGCGCATGAAAACATCCACATCGGGATCGCGCGGCCCACGCGTGAACAGGTCCGCGGCCGGCGCACCGGTCCGTTCCTCCCACAACCTCTCCACGGCGCGGCCGCCGACGGCTCCTTCCAGGCAGTCCCGCCGGCCGCAGGAACAGGGCCCGCCGCCGGGCACCGCGACGTGCCCCACCTCTCCCGCGCCGCCGCGCGCGCCGCGATAGACGCGTCCGTCGACCACGATGCCGCCGCCCACCCCGGTGCCGATGGTGATCAGCACAAAGTGCCCGAAGCGTTGGCCGGCACCGTACCGCAGCTCTCCCAGCGCTTGCGCGTTGCCGTCGTTGTCCACGCGGCAGGGATGGCCGCACCGTTCCTCGATCTCCGCGGCGAGATTCTTCCCCGCCCACTCCCGGATGAGCGCGGTGGCGGAAAGCACGCGCCCGGTGCCGGGCTCCACCACGCCGCCGGTACCCACGCCGATGCCTTCAATGGTGCTGCCGCGCCGGGAGTGGCGCAGCGCGTGCACCAGCCCGGCGACCTCCGCCAGAAGCGCGTCCCCGCCCTCCGGCGGTGTGCCCGTGCGCAGGTGGTGGAGCACGTGGCCCTCGCGGTCTACCAGCGCGGCGCGCACGTGGGTCCCGCCGACGTCCACGCCGACGGCCGCCGCGAGCGTCTCGCCCGTTGGCCGACGGTCGGTCTTGCGGTACGTGGTCATCGCTCGTCGCCGGGGCTCAAACCGAAGATCGCGCAGAGGAAGCGCTCGATCTCCCGGTAACCGTCGCCCGGCCGCAGATTGCCCGTGAAGATCACGAGATTGACCCCCACGCCGGGAGTCGTGCGCTCCTGCCGTTCCCTTTCGCGGACGAGCACAAACCGCGGCAACTGCGTGGGGACCTCCGCGATGGCTGCGGGGACCAGCAGGGCGGCAACACCGGTCTCGAAGAGTTCCCGTCCGAGGCGCTGCGACGGCGCGTAGTCCGGGCCGGTGACGGCCGTAACCGACAGTCCGAAAGTGGCCAGCGTCTGGTCCGACGTCAGGTCGAGGGTCCTGGCGATGGATGCCCGGGCGATGCCCACCAGGAGCGGGGTCCGCTGGAACCCTGTGCGCTTCAACCGCTCGGCGAAGGCGACGTCCAGGTCGAGCGACGCGTACAAGACGGGGTATCCATCGCTCCAGCGGTAGGATCGGGCTGTCGGTCGCCAGAGTGAGGCAGACGCTGTCCTCGGCACCTGGCGGAAGATGATCCGCCCGTGGAAGGGTCGGACCCGTCTGGGCCGGGCAGCGGCGACCCCGCGCGTGGCCATCGGGGTCTAGAAAGTGCCTTCCCAGAGCTCCATCAGGGTCTGATACAGCGGAACGGGACCGTCCACGATGAGGACATCGACGGGACGGCCGCGCAGGCGGACGACGTGGTCCTGCAGCCACTTGCGCGCGCCCGCCTCGCCCCAGATGCGCCTGGACAGGCGGCGGACCTCCTCCATCACCCGGAGAATCCGGCCTTCCGCAGTGTCCGGGTCCGGCCCACCGTCCTGTGCCTCCCAACGCGTCACCGTGCTTCGGCTCACGCCGACGGCGCGGGCGAACGCTTCCTGCGTCAGGCCGTACCACTTCCTGAGCCGCCGCGCCGCGATCGGCGCGCCACCCCGGGCCCACCGCGCGGGCACGGCGCGTGGGGTGACGTGTGCGTGAACGCCCATGACTCACGACCCTCCACTGCCATTGTCTCATTTGACGCACGCGCCCGTCAAGCGAAAATCAGTCTTCAGGCGACCTCCAGCCCCACCTCAAACAGCCGCTGCCAGGGAAACCACAGGCGAGCGATTTCCACCGGCCCAAACGCCGCGCGCACCGCGGGCAGCACGTCCGCCTCGAACCGCGCCCGCGCCTCCTCCTCGAACCGGCCCTCCTCGCCCGCGATATCGCCGTAGGCGCAGCCCGTGTGCGGCAGCACATCCTGCATGAGCGCCTTCCGCACGATCGCCTGGTAGCCCCAGTCCTCCACGAACCGCTGAATGAGAAACCGGCGCAGGATCGCGCCCGCGTCGGGCGCGCCGAGGCGGCCGCGCCGCACGTGCAGCGCGATGGTGGCGTCAGCGATCACGGTGCCCAGCGTGTTGCTGCACGTGTTCCACGCTGAGTAGGCGACGATGCCCAGAGCCTCGGGATGGCGGAGAAGATGACGGACCAGTTGATCGTCGGCGCCGTTGGCGTAGCGCACGTCGGCCACGGCCGCGGGAATACTGCGCACGCGTGCGTCCGCGAGGCGGGACACCGTCGAGAGCACCGCGTCCTCCGCCCCCGGTGCCTGATCGTGGGCTTCCTTCTGCGCGGGGCCGGAGAAGTTGTGCACCAGGAGCAGGAGATCCTCATTGGCATCCACCACCTCCGCGCCCGCGGCACGCAGGTGGCCGTGCACGGTGTCCTCCAGCGGCTGCGCCTCGTACCGCGGCACCAGCCGGCGGTCATCCGGGAAGGTAAACCGGACACGCACGCGCGGCCGCGCCTCCAGCCGGTCATTCACGAGCCGGGCCAGCAGCCGTAGGCACAGCTCGTCCGCGCCGGAGGTCAGGTGCACGCGTCCCTCCACATCCACCCGCGCGGCCAGCGCCTGCGTGGCATCCATCTCCGCGCGGGTCAGCCCGCGCGGCGCGGTATCGTCCTGCCCGACCAGCAGCATACGCGCCCGGCCGGCGGCGGTCAGTGTGACCAGGTGGAGGTTGGCCAGCAGGTTGCGCCGCCGCCGCCACAGGAAGTCCTCCAGGACCGCGGGCGGGATCTCCGCCAGCGCGGCGATGAGTTCCGCGTCGTGCCCTTCGCCCAAATCTCGCCGGTCCCGCGCGACGGAGTACCGGTGCAGCGCCGCGCCGTGCGCCGGCCAGTAGTCCGGCTCCTCGCCGCCGTCGGTGGAGAGCGGGATGCGCAGGTTGACCGCGGCCAGGTACAGGTCGGCCCCCGCCGTGGCCAGCGCGGCCAGCCGGTCGATCCGCCGCTCGATCTCGGACAGCGACTCGCGGCCAAGGCGGGAGGGAATGAGACCGCCGTAGAGCAGCATCTCCGACGACGCCACCAGGGCCGCGCCGTCCGTGGCGCGCTCCGCGGCCCACGCCTGCAGTCTCTGCGCGTCACCAGGCTCGCGCCGGTACCCCAGCCACTCCGCGGGCGGGCTCTCCACCGGCCACCCGGTGGCCGCGGCCAGGTCCAGGAGATACCCGCGCGTGCAGGGACGGGCGTCGGTGGGCACCAGGAGCAAACGCACGGGCACCCTGCCGGTGCGGGCCGGCTGTTCGCAGGCGCGAGCCTGCTCATCAGCACGAGTCTGCTCCCCGGCGCGGGCCTGCTCACGAGCGCGGGCCTCCACCCCGCGACAGAGATCGAGGACCGGCGGGATCCGGTACGGCGGCAGGCTCACTTGAGGGCTCCCATCACGATGCCGCGGATGAAGTAGCGCTGCGTGAAGAGGAAGATGACAATCACAGGCACCGTCATCATCACCGCGCCCGCGGCGATGGCCCGCGTGTTGTGGGCGAACAGTCCCGACAGGTACAGCAGCCCCACCGCCAGCGGATACTTCTCCGGGCTCTTGAGGATGATCAGCGGCCACAAGAAGGAGTTCCAGAAGGACACGAACTCAAACAGCGCCAGGGTGGCCAGGCCGGGCCGGATGAGCGGCAGCATCACGCGCCACCAGATGGCGAAGTCGCCCGCGCCGTCGATGCGGGCCGCGTCCTCCAGCTCCGCGGGGATAGTCAGGTAGGACTGGCGCAGCAGGAAGATGCCAAACACGCTGACGGCGCTGGGCAGGTAGACGCCGGCGTAGGTGTCCACCAGCCGCAGCTTCATCATGGTCACGAAGTTGACGATGAGGCCCACGTGGCCGGGCAGCATGAGCGTCGCCAGCAGCGCGTAGAAGATCAGGTCGCGCCCGGGGAAGGACATCCGGGCCAGCGGGTACGCCGCCATGGCGCACAGCAGCAGGTTGAGCCCGATGCCCATCCCGGCGATGTAGGCGGTGTTGAGGAAGAAGCGGGCCAGCGGCATGGTCTGCCAGACCGTGGCGAAGTGCTGCAGCGATGCGGGCCACGGGACCAGGTCGGGCGGGAAGCCGAACACGCTGCCCGTGGTCTTGAGGGCGGTGATCAGCGTCCACAGGAAAGGAAAGACGGTGAACAGGGCGAGCAGGGTGAACCCCGCGTACGCCCACGCCGTCCGCCATCTCCCGCCCCCCCGCCGCATCATGCGCCCGGCGATCCCCTCGCGCGTTGAGCTCCGTCGACGCACGCACCCCAACGGAACGGTCAGTAATACTGCAGCCCGCCGTGCCGGAAGATCTTGAAGTTCAGCCACGACAGCGCCAGGATGGCCGCGGCCAGCACCACGCCCAGCGCCGCGGCGTACCCCAGGTCCAGCTGCTGAAACCCCTTGTCGAAGATGTAGTAGAACATGGTGTAGGTGCGGAACATGGGCCCGCCGCCGGTCATCACGTAGATCTCCTCGAAGACCTTCAGCGCGGCGATAGCGGAGATGGTGCTGGCCAGCAGCAGCGACGGCCGCAACAGCGGCAGAATCACGTGCCGGAACACCTGGGCGCGCGAGGCACCATCCAGCGCCGCCGCCTCCTCGAACTCGGGCGAGATCGCCTGCAGCCCGGCCAGGTAGATCACCATGTAGTACCCCAGCCCCTTCCACAGCGTCACGAACATCACCGAGTACAGCGCCAGGTCCGGCGACCCCAGCCAGGAGACCGGCCGCTCCGCGAGCCCCGTGCTCACCAGCGCGTAGTTGATGATCCCGTCCTGCTCGTACAGCCACCGCCACATCAGGCCCACGACCACCATCGAGGTG
>JACQTN010000023.1 GCA_016210785.1 Armatimonadota bacterium | reverse complement strand
GTCGTACACCTCGCCAGCGGGCAGCTCGTGCCACCTGATCGTTTTCACGACATTCACCTCCCGCGTCTGCGCCTGCCCATAGATAGTACCATAGACCCGCCCCAACATCCTCCGGCCCGGGGCGCGCGCAGTCCGGTGGGATCGTCCGCGTGTGGGTAGGGTGCGCGCCGGCCTTCGTGGTAGGATGGATGTGGAGCAAGAACCCGCATGGGGGCATTCAAATACCCCATCAAGCTCGGTGCGCTCGACGGGCCCCGGTTCAAGGAAGTGGAAGCGCACGGCGCCGCGCCCTCAAGCTCGCCCCGGTCCCAGCAGGTCCCGCACCCCGTCGCCCAGGAAGTTAAAGCCCAGCACCACCATGAACATGGCCAGCCCGGGGAACGTAGCCACCCACCACTGCTGGTACAGTTCCTTGCCCGCGTTCACCATCGCCCCCCACTCCGGCGACGGCGGCACGGCGCCCAGGCCCAGGAAGCTGAGCCCGGCGCCGGTGATGATCGCTCCACCCAGGTCCACCGTCACCAGCACGATGACGCTGCTCGATACGTTGGGCAGGATCGCCCGCCACAGCACGCCGAACGGTGTCTGCCCCAGCGCCACCGACGCCTCCACGTACTCCATCTGCTTCACCGCCAGCACCTCGCCGCGGACCAATCGCGCGTAGGGAGGCCACCACACCAGCACCATGGCCAGCCCCGCGTTGACGATGCCCGGGCCGAGGGCCACCGCGATGGCCATGGCCAGGATGATGGACGGAAAGGCCATGATCACCTCCGTGGCGCGCATCAGCACTTCATCCGTCCACCCGCCCACGAACCCCGAAGCAGCGCCCACGGCCAGTCCCAGCGCGCTGCCCACGGCGACCACGCCCGCGCCCAGCGTGAGCGTGATCCGGCCGCCGTACAGCACCCGCGCCAGCACGTCGCGCCCCAGGTCGTCGGTCCCGAACGGATGGGCACGGCTGGGCGGCCGGAAGCTCTGCTCCATCTGCTGGTCAAAGGGGCCCGCCGGCGAGAGGAGCGGCGCCAGGACCGCGGCCGCGACCCACACCGCGACAAGAACGAGGCCGAGCGTCAGCCCGGCACGCCGTCGGAGTCGGCCGGAAGAACGTCTGCGACGAAGCCCCGAGTCATTCATGTGCAGGACCGGCTTCCCCAGTTCTCACGCATAGCGAATGCGGGGGTTGACGAAGACATAGAGAACGTCCACGGCGAGATTGATGACGATGTAGATCACGCCGACGACAAACGCGACGCCCATCACCGCGGGGAAATCCAGGCTGCCCGCGGAGGAGACCGCGTATCGCCCCAGGCCGGGCAGCGAGAAAATCGTCTCGGTCATCACCGTGCCCGACATCAACTGGGCGTACAGCGTGCCCGACACAGTAATGATGGGAATCAAGGCGTTGCGCAGCGCGTGACGGATGATGACCCGCCTTTCCGGCATTCCTTTGGCCCGGGCCACGCGCACGTATTCCCGGTCCAGCACCTCCAGCATGCTCGCCCGCGTGATGCGGGTGATGAAGCTGACCGCGACGGTGGCCAGGACCGCCGCCGGCAGGATCAGGTGGGCCAGCGCCTCGACGAACAGCGCGACGTTCCCCCGCAGGAGGCTGTCCACCAGATACATCCCCGTGACCGCCTCCGGCGGCGCGAGCCCGGCATCCAGCCGGCCGGGCGGCGGTGCCCACCCCAGCCGGAAATAGAACGCCAGCAGGAGCAAGATCGCAAACCAGAAGGTCGGCAGCGCCAGGCCCGTGGCGGCCAGCGCCCGCGCGAGATAATCCACGACGCGATCGCGGGACACGGCGGCGAGTACGCCGAGCCCAACCCCCACGAGCACGGCCACCGCCATGGCCAGGGTCGCCAGCTCCACGGTCATGGGTAACGAGAGCCAAAGCTCCGCCAGCACGGGACGGTTGGTGGCGATGGAGATGCCCAGGTCGCCTCGGAGCAGGTGTCCGAGATACACCAGGTATTGCATCAGGAATGGCCGGTCCAACCCCCACTTTCGCCGGAAGGCCTCCACCAGCTCCGGGTTCTGCGTCGCCCGGTCGCCCAGGTTGATGAGCACCATGTCCGTGGGCAGGGTGTGGGAGACCAGGAAGGTAACGAAGGTGATTCCGAGCAGCGGGGGGATACTGAGCAGCAGGCGGCGCAGGAGGTAGGTCACCATGGCGGGCGAGGTACTCGCGCGCGTGGGCGGCGGCGCCGGAGGGAACGGCCCGTCCCCGGGAGGGCAACAGACGTTACCCTCCCGGGGCGTGCGCGGGTCGCGCCGCGCACGGCGCTACTTGCGCTGCAGCGCGTCGATCTCCAGGAAGTACAGCGGGTGGAAGCGATAGTTGCCCACGTCGGCGCGCGCGGCCACCAGCGCCATGGACTGCACCAGGTGGACGTAGGGGGAGTCGGAGGAGGCCAGCACCCGGTTGTACTGGGCGTACAGCTCGGCGCGCCTGGCCGGATCGGGCGTGCGCTTGGCGTCGCGCACGAGCCGCGCGCCCTCCGGGCTCGACCACCGCAGCCGCCGGTCGATGAACCCGGTCACGAAGTAGGACCAGTTGTCCGGGTCCATGAAGTCGGGGAACCAGAACCCGATGGCCGTCTCCGGCCGGCCCTGCCGGTAATACGTGAGGAAGATCTGCGGCTGCGCCGGTGTCAGCTCCAGGTCGATGCCAATGCGGGCCAGATCGGCCTTGAGCTTCTGGGCCAGCCGGTCCAGGTTGAGCGTCCCGTAGTTGCTCCCCGCCTGCCAGGTCAACTTGACCTTTGCCGCGGTGACGCCAGCCTGAAGCATCAGCGCCCGCGCCGTCCTCAGGTCCTGCGGGTAGAGCAACTCCTTGTTGAGCGGCTCTGGAAAACCCAGCATGCCCGGCATCATGATGCTGCCGATGCGCCGGCCGTGCCCGCGCATCACGCCAGAGACGACGCCGTCGTAGTCGATCGCCAGCCTGGCAGCGTGGCGGATCCTGGGGTTGTCCCAGGGCTTCACAGAGGTGTTGAGGCCCACGTACACCGTCCACGCCGACGGGTCCTCATAGATAGCAAGGCCTGGTTTCCCCTTCAGGTTCTCCACCTGGTCCACGGTGAGATCCAGGGCGATGTCGGCGTCGCCGCGCTGCAGCATGAAGGCCTGGGTGGACGGATCCTTGACGTGCTTGACGATGACCTGGCGGAAGTACGGCTTCGACCCGTAGTAACGCTCGTTGCGCTCCAGCACAATCTCCGACTCCCGGGCGTAGCGCCGCACCACGTAGGACCCGGAGCCCGTGGACGCGCGGTAAAACAGGGGCTCGGCCTTATCCAGCGTGTCGGCGCCCGGCGTCTCCACGCCGCCCGCCGCCCGCACCTCCCTGGCGTTGACGATGGAGAACAGCCCCGCCGCCAGCACGGACAGGAACGCCGCGTCGGGATTGTTGAGCGCAATGCGCACCGTCTTGGCGTCAACGGTTTCGATGTCCTTGATGGGCGCCGCCAGGAAGGAGCCGTAGCCCTTGATGTTCTTCATCCGCAGCAGTGAGAAGCGCACGTCCTCGCTGGTCACCGGATCGCCGCTGGCGAAGACCGCGTCGGGCCGCAGCTTGAAGGTATAGACGGTGGCGTCGCGGCTGATGTCCCAGGAGACGGCCAGGTCGGGACGCACGCGCCAGAAGTCCGGGGCGCGCTGCGAGACCAGCCGGCTGTAGGCCGGGAACTGCAGGAAGACGCCGCCCACGTCGTAGGACTTGTTGGGATCGGGCGTGCGGATGTCGGAGATGTCCTTGGCGATCACCAGCACGTCGCGGGCAGGCGCGCCGCGCAGGCCCGGCGCGGCTCCCAGACCCAGGATCAGCACGGCTGTCACCGCCAGCACCGGCACGCGGCGATCCCTCTGGCGTGTCATCTTGCTCCCTCCCTTTCCCCGCGGTGTGTACAAGGGTTTTTCGCCCGGGCAGACGAATTCCTCTCCTTCGCCGGTCCGGACCCGGCCTCCCCGGCCGTACCGACCGCTCTCGCCAAACCGGCAGCGTCGTCCGATGGATCAGGAGGCAGGCATTGTGTCGCGCAACCTCGGGCACCTGATCGCCGGCGCGGTGCGCCTGCGCCCCGCGCATCCCGCCGTGATTCAGGGCGACGTCACGGTGACCTACGGCGAACTGGACGCTCGCATGAACCGCGTGGCGCATGCCCTGCGGGCCCTCGGCATCCGCCAGGGCGACCGCGTCGCGTTCCTCTTCGGCAACGAGTACAAGTTCGTGGAGGCGTTCTTCGGGGCCATGCGCGCGGGGGCGGTCAGCGTCCCCCTCAACGTCCGCCTGCCCGACGCCACCCTGGCGTACATCCTGGAGCACAGCGAGGCCCGCCTCCTGGTGGCGTCGTCCGGCCTGGCCGATCGCGCGGGCGCCCTCGCCACCGGCGCCGCGACCGTGGAACAGGTGGTCCTGGACACCCCGCGCCCCCCGGCCGGCCTGGCGTACGAAACGCTGCTGGCCGCGGCCTCGCCGGACCCGTTGCTTCTGGACACCGGTCCCGATGAGCTCTGCATGCTGCCCTACACCTCCGGCTCCACCGGCCGCCCCAAGGGCGTCCTCCTCACCCACTGGGGCCAACTCTGGAATGCCGATGTCATGCGCAAGTGCCTGATGATCGACCACACCGAGCGCGCTCTGGTCGCCGTGCCGCTGTACCACAAGAACGCCATGGCGGGCTCGCTAAAGCCGTTTCTCACGGGCGGCGGGACCGTGGTCATCCTGCCCGGCTTCGACCCGGCGGAGGTGATCTGGGCCATCGACCGCTACCGCTGCACCTACACCGGCGGGGTGCCCGCCATGTTCAAGATGCTGGTGGCCGAGACGGCGGCGCTGGCGAAATACGACGTCTCGTCGCTGCGGTTTGCCATGTGTGGCTCCGCCACCGTGCCGGAAGAGACGATGCACGAGTTCGAGGCGCGCTTCGGGGCCCCGGTCGGCGAGGGGTACGGGTTGACCGAAGGCGGTCCCGTCGTCTGCACGACCCCGCGCTGGGGCCTGCGCAAGCACGGGAGCGCCGGCCCCCCCTTGCCGGGATGCCAGGTCCGCCTGCTCGATCCGGAGCGGGGATCCGGAGGGAGGCCCGTGGCCGGGACAGAGGAAGTGGCCACGGGCGAGGTCGGCGAACTGGTCGTCCGCAACCCTGGCATCGCGAAGGGGTATTACAAGCAGCCGGAGCTGACGCGGGACCGGTTCACCGCGGACGGGTGGCTGTACACGGGAGACCTGGCGCGGCGCGACGCGCAGGGCTACCTCTCCATCTCTGGCCGCAAGGACGACATGATCAACGTGGGCGGCGAGCACGTCTACCCCAAAGAAGTGGAGGACCTGCTGCAACGCCACCCGCGGATCGTGGACGCCGCGGTGGTACCC
>JACQTN010000293.1 GCA_016210785.1 Armatimonadota bacterium | reverse complement strand
CCCGTACGCGAGGGCGTCCGCCGCGGAGATCACGCCGACGCTCTCGTAGCGCTGGCGCCAGATGAGGTTGTTGGTCAGGAGCGCCTCGTACTCTTCCTGGTGGCGCTCCAGCAGGTCCGCCAGGGTTCGGGCGCGCTCGATGAACCCCTCGGGGAGGTCCCACTGCAGCCCGCCGATGCGAAAGTAGCCGGGCATCATGCGCTGGCCGCTGACCTCTTCGAAGAGGCTCAGGATCTCCTCGCGGTCGCTGAAGCAGTACATGTAGACGCTGCTGACGTTGAGCTCGAGCGCGCTGGTGGCAAGATAGACCAGGTGGCTGGCGACGCGGGTCAGCTCGCTCATGATGACGCGGATGGCCTGCGCGCGCGGCGGCACCTCTATGTCCAGCAGCTTTTCCACCGCCATGCAGTAGGCGAACTCTTCGTGGAAGGCGGCCAGGTACTCGATGCGGTCCACCAGGGTGATGTTCTGGTGGTAGGTGCGGGTCTCCATCTGCTTCTCGATGCCGGTGTGCAGGTACCCGATCACCGGCTCGCACCCCACCACCACCTCGCCCTCCAGTTGGAGGATGAGGCGCAGCACGCCGTGCATGCTGGGGTGCTGCGGGCCCATGTTGAGGGTGAGGGTCTCGCGGGTGACCTGGCTCACGGCGCCGTGTCCTCTTTCTTGCGCCTGCCCGGCGACTCTTCGAAAGAGCCGAACGGGTTACCGGTGGCCCGCTCCGTCGCGCTGTGGGGGATGATGGCGCTGGGCAGCTTGGGCTCGTGCCCCTCGAACGCCACCGGCTCCTCGGTGAGCGGGTAGTCCTTGCGCAGGGGGTGCCCCTCCCAGTCGTCGGGCATCAGGATGCGGCGAAGGTCGGGATGGCCGGTGCAGGTGATGCCGAACAGATCGTACACCTCCCGCTCCGCCCAGTCGGCGGCCGGCCACACCTCGCACGCGGAGGGCACCACCGTGTCGTCCTCCGGCACGCGCACCTTGATGCGCGCGCGCTCGTTGTGGGCGGTGGAATAGAGATGGTAGACCACCTCGAAGCAGGGCGCCGACGGGCGAAGATCCACCGCGGTCAGGTCGATGAGCACGTCGAACCGGCAGGTGGGATCGTCGCGCAGGTGCCGCAGCACGTCCCGGATGCGCGCCCGGTCCACGACCAGGGTGAGCTCGCCCCGGAAGACGGTCTCTTCCACGACCGTCTCCGCGAAGGCGGCCCGCAGGGCAACCGCGGCGCGGTGTGTCACGTGGCCCTCCGCCGCGCCCCTTCCCGTTCGATCTTCTCCTGGAGCTTGATCAGGCCGTGGAGCAGGGCCTCGGGGCGGGGGGGACAGCCGACGACGTACACGTCCACCGGCACGATCTTGTCGACACCCTGCACGTGGGCGTAGTTGTTGTACACGCCGCCGCAGGCGGCGCAGTCGCCCATGGCGATCACCCACTTGGGTTCCAGCATCTGATCGTAGATGTGGCGGAGCACCGGGGCCATCTTCTGGCTCACGCGGCCGGCCACGATCATCAGGTCGGCCTGGCGGGGCGAGGCGCGCATGGCCTCCGCGCCGAACCGCGCGATGTCGTGCTTGCTGGCTGCGGTGGCCATCATCTCGATGGCGCAGCAGGCCAGCCCGAACTGGACGGGCCAGATGGAACTGCGGCGCGCCCAGGTCAGCATGCGCTCCGCGGTGGTGGTGAGGAAGTTGCCCTCCAGCTCGCGGGTGAGCCGGTCGAGTTCCTCCTCCGACATCTTGCCCGCCGTCTTCACTGCCACTCCAGCGCCCCCCGCCGCAGCGCGTACAGGTAGCCCAGCAGCAGGACCCCGGCGAAGACCGCCATCTCCACAAGCCCCACGATGCCCAGCCAGCGGTAGACCACCGCCCAGGGGTACATGAAGATGGCCTCCACGTCGAACAGGATGAAGAGCATGGCGATCAGGTAGTAGCGGATCGGCACGCGCTCCCGGGCGTCGCCCACTGGCCATACGCCGGACTCGTACGGCATGAGCTTCTCGGGCGTGGGCTTCCGGCTGCCGACCAGAGCGTGGGCCCCGAGGAGGAGTGCGGTGACCGCCACGACGAGCACGAAGTGGATGAAGACGGGAAGATAATCCGACACTGCTGAGGTCCTCCGATCGTGTCCCGGGCCCTGCGGAGATCCCTGGAGCCCTCGGGAATCTCCGGGGGTGGAGACACGCTCAACGGCCCGTCCCTACGGCATTTGACGCCCGCCAATCCTTACCTATGATGTCAGACTCATCCAGGGATGTCAAGGAGAGTGGCGGTCTTCGCGGTCTTCGACGAGCCCTTCGCCGCGGGCTGCCTCGGTCAGCCGCGCGTCATACGACAGCAGGAAGAGTTCCGGCAGTTCGGCCTGCAGGCTTTTCGCTGCGGCGAGGTGCCAGAGGTCCGCACCGCGCAGGGACCACCGCGACGCAAGATCCTGGATGGTCTGCCAGTCTGGTGACACGTTGACGCGATGCCAGGGGCCCGCCTCAAGACTTTCTCGCGCCGCGCTGAGCAGGACCGCGGCGACGACGCGCTCGCGCTGCGCCCGCCCGAGGATCGCATGCACCTCCGCCCATGCCAGCGTGGAGAGCAGGTGGAAACCCGTGCGGCGGGCCCAGGCCTGTGCGGCGCCGCTGTGTCGATCCTGAAGCAGGATGGAGAGCACGGCAGAGGCGTCCCAGTAGAGGACCGCGGGTGCGTTCACTCCCCGCGGTCCTCCTGCAGCCACAACTGCGCCAAGCCCTCCGGGAACGGCAGCGGGGGAGGCAGGTCGCGCACCTCACGTGGCTGCGGTTCGATGATGCCGGCGTCCTCAAGCCGGCGGATGCGCTCCTCCAGGGAAAGACCACCACGCGCGACGGGCACGAGCCTGGCCACCGGTTTTCCTCGTGCGGTGATGATCCATTCGCGCCCGCGTCGCACATCCTGCAGCATCTGGCTGAGCCGCGCCTTTGCCTCTCGCACGCCGGCAATCCGCACCTTCACAAGCATCCCACTCCTTGCGATGTGACCTCATAGTCACAAGTCTATTGTAGTCTCTGTGACTACTGGCGGTCAATGAGTCTGTACGCAGGCCCAGAGCCGCCGGAGTCGCCGGGGCCTAGATTTCGCGTTTCTTATCCAACCATTCCCATATCCACTTGCTGGCCCACCCGTGGCGCTCTCCGGGGTCAAGACGATAGATTATCAACTCATCTTCAGGACCCAAAAGGGGCTTCAGTCTCGCATACCACGTGTTTATCGGAGTTTTTCGTCCATACAATCCAACAATTCGGGGCGTATCTAAGCCAATCCGACGCGAGGTTGAACAGCGGCTCAAGCTCTTTTATCTTGGGCGGGCCCTTGAACTTGAACCCAAAATGGAGATAGCGTCCCTCAGCCATTATGGGTCTGGCTCCTCAAGGTTTCCAGGAAGGGCAGGGGGTGCTGCTGGATCAGGCACTGTTGGCGTCTTCGGTGGACTTGAGAGGTTCTTCGCCGCCAAGTCGAATTGCCTCCAACGAATCAACTCGGCCCCTTCCAACAAGGCCGCGCCTGGATTCTTGGCTGCAAATCGGAGAGTCCCAATATGATACGCAAGAAAGAGCGCGGCCGCCCCGACTAGGCCGAAGTTCCCGACGCATTGATGGCGGAAAGGGCCGCCACGTGGCGGTCATCCCGAACCGGGGGTCGCCTCCGGCCATCTTGCTGCGGGAGAGCTATCGCGAAGGGGGCCAGGTCAAGAGCCGCACCCTGGCCAACCTTTCGTCGTGGCCGGCCGCGCAGGTGGAGACCCTGCGGCGCACGCTCCGGGGCGAGACGCTGGTGGCGCCCGAGGCCGCCTTTGAGATCCTGCGCACGCGCCCGCACGGTCATGTCGCGGCAGTCCTGGGCACGGTGCGGCGGGTGGGCTTGGACCACCTCATCGCCAGCAAAGCCAGCCGGCAGCAGGACCTGGTCGTCGCGATGATCGTGGCCCGCATTCTCGAGCCACGGTCCAAACTGGCTACCGCCCAGGGCTTGGATCCGGAGATGCTGCACAGCACGCTGGGCGAGGTCTTGGGCGTCGGGACAGCCGATGAGGACGACCTGTACGAGGCGATGGACTGGCTGCTGGCCCGCCAGGCGCGTATCGAGGAAGCGCTGGCCAAGCGGCATCTGGCCGAGGGGACGTTGGTCCTCTACGATGTGACCTCGGCGTCCTTCGAGGGCCGCCACTGTTCGCTGGCCAAGCTGGGCTACGACCGTGCCGGGAAGACGGGGAAGGGGCAGATCGTCTTCGGGCTCCTGTGCAACGCGGAGGGGTGTCCGGTGGCGGTCGAGGTCTTTGACGGCGCTACGGCCGATCCGAAGACGCTGGCGGCGCAGGTGCAGAAAGTCCGGCAGCGCTTTGAGTTGCAGCGGCTCGTGCTCGTCGGCGATCGCGGGATGATCACCGATGCGCGCATCCGCGAGGATCTCCAGCCGATCCCGGGGCTGGCCTGGATCACCGCGCTCCGGGCGCCGGCGATCCGCCAACTCGTAGCCACCGGGGCACTGCAGCTGTCGCTCTTCGACGAGCAGGACCTCGCCGAGATTACCTCGCCCGATTACCCGGGCGAGCGGCTCGTCGTGTGCAAGAATCCGCTGCTGGCGGTGGAGCGGGCGCGCAAACGTGAGGACCTCCTGCAGGCCACCGAGCACGAACTGGCCCAGGTCGCGGCGGCCACCCGGCGCCCCCGCCGGCCGCTGCGGGGCAAAGACCAGATCGGTATGCGGGTGGGCAAGGTGCTGGGGCGCTTCAAGGTAGCCAAGCATTTCCACATCGAGATGACCGAGGAGAGCCTGCGCTACGAGCGGGATGAAGCCCGCATCAGTCAAGAGGCCGCGCTGGATGGCCTTTACGTGATTCGCACGAGCGTGTCTCCCGCCGAGCTCGGGG
>JACQTN010000292.1 GCA_016210785.1 Armatimonadota bacterium | reverse complement strand
GCCGCCGAAGAGCGCTCCCAGAGAGTCCACCAGCAGCACGCGCCCGGAGCCCGGCAACCGCCCCTCCTTGTCCAGGAAACCCGCCTGGCCGCCGACGCCGATGATGGTGCCCATGGTGTCGAAGAAGTCGCTGAGCATGATGGAGAAGGTCACCAGCAGCGCGGTGACGACGCCCAGGCGCGCGAACAGGCCGAAGTCCAGCCGGCCGAAGGTGCTGAAGTCCGGCAGCCCCAGCAGGCGCTCGGGCAGCATCGCCGCGCCGGGGATGGCCTTGAAGGCCTGCCACCCGGTGACGGCGTTGAGAATGACGGCGATGACCGTGGTGGCGATGATGCCGATCAGCAACGCGCCGCGCACGCGGCGGGCCAGCAACCAGGCAGTGAGGACGAAGCCGATGACGAAGACCGCGATGGGCACGCCGCGCAGCTCGCCCAGTGCCACCGGGACCGGGCCGGCGGAGGGCTTGGTGACGAAGCCGGCGTTGACGAATCCGATAAAGGCGATGAACAGCCCGATCCCCACGCTGATGGACCGCTTGAGGGAAACGGGGATGGCATCCATCACCGCCTCACGGAACCGGGTGAGCACCAGGACGGTGATCACCAGGCCCTCCAGGAAGATGACCGTCATGGCCTGGGGCCAGGTCAGGCGCATGCTGGCCACCAGTTGATAGGTCACCACCGCGTTGAGCCCCATGCCCGGGGCCATCGCAAAGGGGTATTTCGTGAAGAGTCCCATCGCCAGCGTGAGCAATCCGGCGGTGAGACAGGTGACGGTCAGCGATGCCGGGAACGGGAGCTTGTTGCCGCTGCTGTCGGCGACCGCGCCGATGATGGACGGGTTGACGAAGATGATGTAGGCCATGACCATGAAGGTTGTGACCCCCGCGCGCACTTCGGTGGCCACCGTGCTGCCGCGCTGATGGACGTCGAAGAAGTCCGCGAGCCCTGCCCCCACACCGCGTGCTTCCAACGCTTCGGCCACCGTCCCCACCTCCCTGTGGCACCGGGACAGACGACCGATCTGTCCCGGAGCCAGGAGAATGTTCGTGGACCTACACGACAATCATACCCGGCACGCGACGGTTATGTCCAGGGCTGCCGATTCGCGAACGTTCGGGGAATCGACGCCGTCACCTTCTTTTGCACCGCGCTGCGGTGCAGGGCCAGTGCTTCGCCCGTCGAAATTCAGGGTATGCATCTCCACGACGCCCTGGCTCGCATCCACGAGATCGGCGTGGTCCCCATCATCCGGGCCCCTTCGCCTGAGCACGCCCTGCGCATCGCCGACGCCCTCCTGGACGGAGATCTCCCGACCATCGAGGTGACCTTCACAGTCCCCGGGGCGCTGGAGGTGCTGCGCGACCTGCGCCGGCGCGCTCCGGGCATTCTGCTCGGCGCAGGAACGGTGCTGGACGGGGAGACCGCGCGGGCCGCCATCCTGGAGGGCGCGGACTTCCTGGTCAGCGTCGTGGCGCCCCCCGACGTCATGGCCACCGCCCACCGGTACAGCGTGCTGGCCATCCCGGGCGCCTACACACCCCAGGAGATCATGAACGCGGTCGCCATGGGCGCCAGCGTGGTCAAGGTGTTTCCCGCGGAGATCGGCGGGCCGGCCTACCTGCGGGCGCTGCGCGGCCCGCTGCCGCAGGTGCGCCTCTTTCCCACCGGCGGCGTGAGCGCGGCCAACGTGAAGGAGTGGTTCGATGCGGGCGCGTTCGCCGTGGGCGTGGGGTCCGCGTTGATCGGGGACGTGCTGAAGACCGAGGACTACCGCGGCCTCACGGCGCGGGCCCGTGAGATGATGGCCGCGGTGCGCCAGGGACGGACGGGATTGCCGGCAGGGTAGTGCGACGTGTTTGTCTCATCCCGGGCATGCTTCCGCCGAATTCAACAACAGGCTGCTTCCTTACGTCCGGCCTCCGAACGAGGGGTCTGTTCTTGAGCGTGCCTGTGGTCTCGCGCAACCCATCGCGCCCCGTGGTAAGATAAACGCAAGTCCTCTCCTGAGGGATCGGTATGAAAGACTGGCGCGCGCGTATCTCGATTGATCCAAACGTTTGCCATGGAGCGCCCTGCATCAAGGGGACCCGCATCATGATTTGGGTCATCGTGGACTGCCTGGCCAACGAGGATTCTGTGGAGGATATTCTGGCAGCCTATCCTTCTCTGACCCGGGAGGATGTACAGGCTGCGCTCGCCTACGCCGCTGAGATGACGCGTGAAAGGGTCCTTCCTGTCGAAGTCTCCGGAACCTCGTGAGGGTCAAACTCGACGAGAACGTCGACCCTCGAGCAGCCTTCATCTTGCGTGCTGCCGGCCATGACGTCACCACCGTAGCACAGGAAGGTCTCGCAGGACAACCAGACGCCGCTCTGGGAACCGCGTGCCTTCGTGAGGAACGCTGCCTCGTGACGCTCGACCTGAACTTTGCGAATGTCCTGGCGTATCCGCCAGACAAATACCGCGGGATTGTAGTCCTGAGACACCCGCGACCCACCACTGCCGGTCTGCTGGACTTGGTGCGTCAATTCGCCGCTCTGCTGGAGAATCGCGACCCAGACCGCAGACTGTGGATCGTGGAGCCGGGAAGACTCAGGGTGCACGAACCTGGTGAACTGTAAAGGTGGAGTCCCGGCTGCGCAGCGGCGCGGCCGCGCTACCACCCGCCGTACGCCGTCCACCCTCCGTCGATGATAAGACTGCACCCCGTGATGTAGCCTGCCGCATCCGACGCCAGGAACAGCGCGGCCTGCGCCACCTCCTCCACCAACCCAAACCGACGCATCGGCGTCCGGCCCTCGATGTTCTCGATTTTGAACCCGCCGGCGGCCACGTTGCGCTCCGTGGCCCGCGTGTAGATGTAGCCGGGGTCGAGATTGACCACCCGGATGTTGTGGGCCGCCCACTCCACCGCCAGCACCTTCGTCAGCCCCGCCAGCCCGTGCTTCGCCGCGGCGTAGGCGGCGCGGCCGGGAATGCCCATGTGGGAAAGAATGGAGCCGATGTTGATGATGACGCCGCGGCGCTGCGGGATCATCACTTTCGCCGCGGCCCGTGCGCAGTAGAAGGCACCACTGAGGTCGGTGGCGATCACCCGCTGCCACTCCTCGACGGGGAGTTCCTCCGACGGCGCGATCTTCGTGACCCCGGCGTTGTTGACCAGGACGTCCACCCGGCCCCACGCCTCGACCGCGGCGCGGACGATCGCCTCCGCCTGCACTGGATCGCCGA
Organism: Armatimonadota bacterium; assembly: GCA_016210785.1. Taxonomy (GTDB): domain Bacteria; phylum Sysuimicrobiota; class Sysuimicrobiia; order Sysuimicrobiales; family JACQTN01; genus JACQTN01. Next base: position 248 of record JACQTN010000292.1, on the reverse strand, counting down.
CGTCGCCGGCGGCCGGCACCGCCTGCCACCCCGACGCCACGAATTCCCCGGCCACCTCGCGGGCCGGCCCGGCGCTGCGGGAATTGATGACGACGCGCGCGCCATAGCGGGCGTAGACCTCGGCGATGGCGCGGCCGATTCCGCTGCTGCTCCCCGTGACGACGGCGACCCTGCCGTCGAGTCTCACGCTGGCACCCGCGCTGCGCGCCCGTGCACCCCCTCCCCCGCGCGACGGCCTGCTCCCACTC
>JACQTN010000291.1 GCA_016210785.1 Armatimonadota bacterium | reverse complement strand
GCTGGGCGAGGGTAAGACGCTGATGATTGTGGCCGTGGATGGCCGCGCGGGCGGCGTGGCCGCCGCCGCGGACCCCGTGCGCGAGACATCGCCGCGGGCCATCCAGGGCCTGCGGGCGCTGGGGATCGAGGTCGCCATGATCACCGGCGACAACCGCCAGACCGCCGAGGCGGTGGCGCGGCGGCTGGGGATCGCGCGGGTCTTCGCGGAGGTGCTGCCGGAGCAGAAGGCGGAGCACGTGAAGCGGCTGCAGCAGGAGGGGAAGTTCGTGGCGATGGTGGGCGATGGCGTCAACGACGCGCCGGCCCTGGCCCAGGCGGACATCGGCATCGCCATCGGCGCGGGCACCGACGTGGCCATCGAGACCGCGGACGTGGTGCTGATGCGCAGCGACCCCGCCGACGTGCTGCGGGCCATCTTCCTGTCGCGGGCCACGGTGGGGAAGATGCGGCAGAACCTGTTCTGGGCCTCGATCTACAACATCCTGGCGATCCCCATCGCCGCCGGCGTGCTCTACCCGTCCCTCGGCATCGTGCTGCGGCCGGAGTGGGCGGCGCTGCTCATGTCGGCTTCCTCCATCATCGTCGCCACGAACGCGGTACTGCTGAAGCGGGCCGAGCGGCACCTCGCGCAGATCTAGTGCCTGCCTGCGGAAGTCCGCGTTATTATGTGGGCGAGGCTTCACCATTATGACGCCCTCTTGTGCAGGCAGGCACCTAGTTTTCACCGCGGGACCCGGCGTGACCAACGGCTGCCGGCAGCCGGCGTACGGGATCGGATGCGCAACCGGTGGTTCGCGCGGTCGCGCTATGGTGAAAACGGATGGCTGGCTTCGGCAACGCGTGCGTCGCACGGTGAGGGAACAAACAACAAGAGAAGCGGGTGACAGGCGATGAACGCGCGAGCAATCCGCTGGGGATTGGCGCTCTTGATGGTGGCTGCACTCGTCCACCCCACCCTGGCCTTCGTGCCCCGCGCGGGCGACAACGTGGTGGTCGGCGAGAACATTCAGGACGACCTGTATGCCGGCGGCGGCACGGTGACGGTCTCCGGGACGGTGGACGGTGACGTGGCGGCCGCGGGTGGGACGGTCACCCTGGAAGGACAGGTCACCGGGAGCGTGCTGGCGGCGGGAGGAACGTTGAAGATCGGTGGCGCCACCGGCCGGAACCTGCGCGCCGCCGCGGGGATGCTCGACGTCGAGGCTCAGGTCGCCACGGACGCCCTTCTCGCCGGCGGCACCGTGAACGTGGGACGAGCGGCTCGCATCGGCCGGGACCTGGTGGCCGGAGGGGGGAACCTGCAGATTGCGGGGACTGTCAAACGGAACGCCCTCCTCGGAGGTGGCAATGTCCTCATCGGGGGCACCATCGAGGGTGACGCCGAGATCCGGGCCGATCGCATCATCCTCCTGCCCACGGCCCGCATCGGTGGCAAGCTGCGGTATTGGGCCGATCAGCCTGCCGATGTTCGGCCTGGCGCTCAGGTCTCCGGCGGCCTGGAGCGGCTCACGGTCACACCGCGCCCTCCCAGGGTGAGGCGCTCCATCTTTCCTCTTCGCCTTCCGTTCCTCGGGCGCTTCCTCGAGGCGCTGTGGCTGCTGGTCCTGGGGTTCGCCGTCTTCGCCATTGCACCCCGCCCCGCGGCAGGGGTGGTGGGTGAGGTGCGGAGCAGGCTCGGACGCAGCATGCTGGCCGGGTTCATTCTGCTGGTGACCGTTCCCGTGGCGGCAGTCCTGGCTCTGGTCACGATTGTCGGCATCCCCCTCTCGGCCGTGGCGATCCTGCTCTACCTGGCGACGCTGTATCCTGGAACAATCTTCGTGACCGCCTGGCTGGGTGAGGTGCTTCTGCGCCGCTTTCGAACAGACCCCGCGAGGCCGCCTTCTCCCTACTGGGCGCTCACGGTGGGCACACTGGTGCTGGTCCTCTTGTTCGGCGTGCCCTTCGCAGGCTGGGTCATCCGCGTCCTCGCCATACTCATCGGGTTCGGCGCGGTGTGGCTGGCGGCGTGGCAGTCGGTGACGTCACGTCCAGCGGCTTCCCAGATCTCACCCCCGGCCGTGGCGTAAGGACTGCGGATCTTAAGAAAACCTTAACGACTCCCTAACACCCGCTTAACCACGCGGGGGGCTGGTCCGAGTAGGATGAAGGTGATCGTACGGAGACCGACCACCGCACCCCCGTGTCCGCTTCTTGCGGGCCGCCGGGCGCGGCAGCGGAGCGAGCGCGATGTGGAGACACAGACGCCGATTGCCTGGGACGGAGACCGGAGAAGAGGCGCCGGCGGCGCGGTTCCCGTGGAGGCTCTTGCTGGGCGGAGGGATCGCCGCGGCCGTGCTGGCGGCCGCCGTGCTGCTGGCGGTGCTGCCTGCCAGGCAGGCGCCGCCGGCGGCGGGCACGGTCCAGATCATCGCCAGCATGGCCGGGTTCGAGCCCCAGAGGATCCGGGTGCGGGCGCGGGAGGCGGTGCGCCTCACCATCGTCAACCCGGACAGCCCGTATCACGCCGACGGCGGTGGATGGCACCAGTTCAGGGTCGAGGCCCTGGGCATCGACGTGCGGGTGCCGCCGCGCGCGCAACGGGAGATCACGCTGGGGCCGCTGGCCCCCGGCCGCTACGAGTTCTACTGCGACATCTGCTGCGGTGGCAAGGACAGCCCGGCGATGCGCGGGGTCATCGAAGTCACGGGATAGCGGGATCGACGCGATGGGCAGGATACCGGGGCGGGCGGAGGAGCCCGAGCAACTGGCCGGGGACCGGCTGATCGCCCTGGTGCTGATCCTCTCGCTGGGCGCCTTCCTCCTGGTCCTGGGCTGGCTTCTCATTGGGAGATGAAGGAGACATATCGGTCGTAGCCCGCGCTGTGCAGGCGCTGGGCGCCGCCGGTGGAGGGCGGCGCCCAGCGCCTGCGTGTCTTCTGTACTCGCCCGCTCTCCGCACCCCCGCACCCTACCCGCCGGTGTGCCGCGGCGCTGACAGGAAACCCCGCCTTCGATCCCTAACCAACACCTGCGCAGATCGCACGCGCACGCCGCGATGCCATGGGCACCCACGTCCTCTTCTGGATCGCCTTCAACCTGTTCGTCCTGGGCATGCTCGCCCTGGACCTGGGCGTGTTCCGCCGCAAGGCCCACGCGGTCACGCTGCGGGAGGCGCTGGCCTGGAGCGCCGTGTGGATCGCCCTCGCGTTGCTGTTCAACCTGGTGATCTACCTGTGGCAGGGCCCGCGGGCGGCCCTGGAGTTCCTCGCCGGGTACCTGATCGAGAAGTCCCTCAGCGTGGACAACATCTTCGTCTTCGTGCTGATCTTCTCGTACTTCCGCGTGCCCGGCGCGTACCAGCACAAGGTCCTGTTCTGGGGGATCCTGGGCGCGCTGATCATGCGGGCCGTCTTCATCGCCGCCGGCGTGGCGCTCATCCAGCGGTTCCACGCGGTCATCTACGTGTTCGGCGCCTTCCTGGTCGCGACCGGCGTCAGGATGGCGCTGCAGAAGGACAAGGAGATCCACCCGGAGCGCAACCCGGTCCTGGCCCTGCTCCGCCGCGTCATGCCCGTGACGGACGGCTACGAGGGCGACCGGTTCCTGGTGCGCCGGGAGGGGCGCCGGGCGGCCACGCCGCTTCTGGTGGTGCTCCTCATCGTGGAGACGACGGACCTGATCTTCGCGGTGGACTCCATCCCCGCCATCCTGGCCATCACCCTCGACCCCTTCATCGTGTACACCTCCAACGTCTTCGCCATCCTGGGGCTGCGCGCGCTGTACTTCGCCCTGGCCGGGGTCATCGAGCTGTTCCACTACCTGCACTACGGGCTGTCGGCGATCCTGGTCTTCGTGGGCGTGAAGATGCTGCTGACCGACCTGTACAAGATCCCCATCGCCCCAGCGCTGGCCGTGGTGGCCGGCATCCTGCTGATCTCCGTGGCCGCGTCGCTCCGGTGGCCGGCCGCGCAGGCGCGGAGCCGCACCGGGCCCGACGTCAGAGGCGAGCCGTGAGTCCGGCGAGCGCGGTAGCATGGAGCACCTTGTACAGGGGTAGCACGTGCCGCCGGGCGGCGCACCCTGACCCGACGCCCGCATACCCCGGCGTCCCGGGAAGGCCCCACCCGCCGCGGCAACGTCGTGTGCACCGCGCCTGCCTGCGTGAGGATGCCAGGCGAGCATCACGTGTGGAGCGATCGCCCCGCGGGCCCGATTGGGAATCGGGCGCCCGCCCGATGGTCTGTGCTCGAGACCTCACGATAGGCTGGTGAATGAGGCATGCGCTGCAGTCGCATGAGTCCGTGCCGGGAAGGACGGCAATGAAGGTTCTCATCGTCGAGGACGAGGAGACGATGGCACGGTCCCTCCGCCTGTTGCTCAAGAAGGAGGGATACGACGCGGCCGTGGCCCGTGACGGGCCGGCGGCCGTGGAGGCCGCGCGGCGCGAGGCGCCCGACCTGATCCTCCTCGACGTGATGCTCCCCGGCCTGGACGGCATCGAGGTCTGCCGGCAGGTGCGCGCCTTCTCGCTGGTCCCCATCATCATGCTCACCGCGCGCACCGCTGAGGTGGACAAGGTCGTGGGGCTGGAGGTGGGCGCCGACGACTACGTGACCAAGCCATTCAGCCCCCGGGAACTGGTGGCACGGGTGAAGGCACACCTGCGCCGCGCCCAGATGGCGGCGCAGAGCGAGCCGCAGACCCGGGTTGCCGCCGGGGGCATCGTCATGGACGTGGCCCGCCGTCAGGTCCTGGTGCGCGGGCGGGAGGTGGCGCTGTCGCCGAAGGAGTTCGAGTTGCTGCGGCTCTTCATCACCTATCCCGGCCGCGTGCTGGGGCGCAACTTTCTGCTGGATCGCGTGTGGGGCGCGGATTTCTTCGGCGACGTGCGCACGCTGGACGTGCACGTGCGGTGGCTGCGCGAGAAGATCGAGCGGGATCCGGGCCGTCCGGAGCATCTCCTCACCGTGCACGGCGTCGGCTACCGCCTCGCCGGCTAGGAACGCGTCTGGGAAATCATGCTCGGTCATGCGCAGGCCCGGCTTCGCCGTGGCCGAGCATCATCTGTGATCTGGAACTCCCACCGTCGCGGGTGGGGGTTCGTGGGGGAGGCGAAGGGCCTCCCCCGGTCGGGAACAAAATGAAGGCTGGAGTGGCGTAAGGACACTCCAGCCAACCTTGCAGGCTAGGGCCGTGCCATGTTCCGCCACGTCCGCACGAGGCTGCTGGCCACCTACCTGATCGTCATCCTGCTGCCCCTCACCTTTCTGGGCGTTCACCTTACCCGCGAGCACGAGACCTTTTACGCGCAGCGGGTGAGCCTTGCCGTGCAGGTGCAGCACATGCGGTGGGTCATCGGGTGGGCCATCGTGGTGGCGGGGCTGGGCGCTTCGGTCCTGGCGCTGCTGCTGGCGCGGAGCATCGCGCGGCCGATCCAGGAGATGACCGCGGCCACGGCCCGGCTGGCGGCGGGCGATCTCTCCCAGCGCGTCCCCGCGCGCACCGCCGATGAGCTGGGCGAGCTGGCGCGCGGGTTCAACGCCATGGCCGCGGAGCTGGAGCGGATGGACCTGCTGCGCCGCGCCTTCATCGCCGACGCCTCCCACGAGCTGCGCACGCCGGTGGCCAACCTGCGGGTGGCGGTGGAGGCGCTGCGCGAGGAGATGGGCGCGCGCGACGGCGCCGGCGCGACCTCCCCTGGAGCGGGCGAATCACCCGCGCTGCTGGAGGCCATCGAGCACGAGGCGGACCGCCTGGGCCGGCTGGTGGAGGGAATGCTGGACCTCTCCATGCTGGAGTCGGGCCGCGGGCAGGCGACCATGGCGGCCACGGCGATCGGCGACCTGGCGACGCGGGTCGCGGCGTCGTTCCGCCCCGCCGCGGATCGCCGCGGCATCACCCTGTCCACTCGCGTGCCGCCCGCGCTGCCCCCGGTGCTGGCCGATGCGGAGCGCACCGCGCAGGTGCTGGCCAACCTGCTGGACAACGCGCTCAAGTTCACGCCGGCCGGAGGCCAGGTCACGGTGCGGGTCTTCGAGCGGCACGGGCATGTGTTCGTGGAGGTCGCGGATGAAGGACCGGGCGTTCCGCCGGAGCACCTGCCGCACATCTTCGATCGCTTCTACAAGGCCGATCGGGCGCGCTCGGAACGGCCCGGTGCCGGATTGGGGCTGGCGATCGCCCGGCGCCTGATGGAGATGCAGGGCGGCCTGATCATGGCGGACAGCACGCCAGGACAGGGGGCACGCTTCACCATCGGCCTGCCCCGGGAGCGGGACGACGCGCGGGGAGCGGACCGCGCCAGCACGGCGTGAGCGTGGGCGGAGCGGCCATGCCGGGCACCAGGGTGCTCATCATCGACGACGAGCCGAGCATCGCGGACGTGGTGAAGGCCTACCTGTCCCGGGAAGGGTTCATCGTCCACGTGGCGCGGGACGGCCCCGGCGGCCTGGAGGCGGCCCGCCGCGTGCGCCCCGACCTCATCGTGCTGGACGTCATGCTCCCCGGCATGGACGGCATCGAGGTGCTGCGCCACCTGCGCCGCGAGTCGGACACCTCCGGCCTCATGCTGACGGCGCGGGCCGAGGAAGCGGACAAGGTGATCGGCCTCTCGGTGGGCGCCGACGACTACCTGACCAAGCCCTTCAGCCCGCGGGAGTTGGTGGCGCGGGTGAAGGCGATCCTGCGGCGCGGCCGCGGCGCGCCCGTGGAGGCCGTCGGGAAGCGCCCGCTGGTCCTGCCGCGCCTGCGCATGGATCCGGCGCGCCGCCGCGTGTGGAAGGACGGCCGCGAGGTGACCCTCACCGCGCTGGAGTTCGACCTGCTGTACGCCATGGCCAGCTATCCGGGCATGGTCTTCACCCGCGAGCAGTTGATCCAGAAGGTGTGGGGCTACGACTTCTACGGTGACGAGCGGGTGGTGGACGCCCACGTCAAAGAGGTGCGCCGGAAGCTTGAGGATGATCCGGCCGACCCGTGGCTGATCCGGACGGTGCGCGGCGTGGGCTACCGGATCGAGGACGGCTCGGCGTGATCTGGCCGGCGATGGTGCGGCGGCACATCGGGTGGAAGCTGTTCGCTTCCTACCTGGCGGTCATCCTGGTTGGCGTGGTGGTCTTCATGGCCGCGGCGGAGTACGCCGGCCCGCGGGCGTTCACGCGCCATACGGAACACATGTTTGGCCCGGGTGGCGGGGGTAGGGGTCCCATGGGCCCCGGCGGCATGGGCCCGGGCATGGGGGCTGGACAGGCGGACCTGGTGGTCACCGTCCGGCGCGCGATGACCGAGACCTTCCTGCTGGCGGCCGCAGCGGCGCTGGCCGCGGCGTTCGCCGCGAGCCTGGTGGAGACGCGGCGCAGCGTCACGCCGCTGCGCTCGCTCATGGAGGCCAGCCAGCGCATCGCTGCCGGGCGTTACGGCGAGCGGGTCCCGGTGCACGGCGAGGACGAACTGGGCCGGCTGGGCGCCAGCTTCAACCGCATGGCGGAGGCGCTGGCGCGCACGGAGGAGCAGCGACGCGCTCTGATCGCCGACGTGGCGCACGAGCTGCGCACGCCGCTCAGCGGCATCAAGGGATACATGGAGGGGCTCATCGACGGCGTGATCCCCGCCGGCGTGGAGACTTTCCAGACCGTGCACAGGGAGGCCGATCGCCTGCAGCGCCTGGTGTCGGACCTCCAGGATCTGTCCCGGCTGGAGGCGGGGCAGGTTGCGCTGCAGGCCAGGCGTGCGGAGGTGGGTGCGCTGGTGCAGGCCGCGGTGGCCCGGCTCCGCCCCCAGTTTGACGACAAAGAGATCGCGGTGGCGGTGGAGGTGGGGGCGGACCTTCCCGTGGTCGTAGTGGACGAAGACCGCATCGTGCAGGTGATGATCAACCTGCTGGGCAACGCGCTGCAGTTCACCCCGGCCGGCGGCCGCGTGCGCGTCGAGGCGAGGCGCGGTCCGGAGGGCGCGCGGGTGACCGTCACCGACACAGGCGTCGGCATCCCGGTGGAGCACCTGCCGCACCTGTTCGAGCGGTTCTACCGGGTGGACCGCTCGCGCTCGCGCGCGGCCGGCGGCAGCGGCATCGGACTGACCATCGCGCGTCATCTGGTGGAGGCGCACGG
>JACQTN010000284.1 GCA_016210785.1 Armatimonadota bacterium | reverse complement strand
GGTCGGTGCGGGCCAGGGCCTGGCGGTAGAAGGGGTTGAGACGCAGCGTCAGCGCGCCGGCGCCGTTAATCTCGATCTTGTAGCCGGTCTCGGTGCGGGTCAGGATGACGTCGGGGAGCGCGACCTCCTCGGGGCGGAGGGTGTTGCCGCCGTGCTCGGCCGCGAACTGCTCGGCCGGGGAGGGGGACAGGTTCCGGCGCATGAAGGCCAGCGCCTCGCGAACCTCCGCGACGGCAATCCCCAGGGCCTCGGCCACCACGGCGTGTCGCTCCCGCGCCACCTCGGCCAGGTGGTCGGCGATGATGCGCGTGGCCACCGTGCGGATCGGGCTCGGCGCCAGACCCTGCAACTGGATCAGGAGGCACTCCTGCAGCGACCGGGCGCCCACGCCGGGCGGATCCAGGGACTGGATCTGCTTCAGCACGCGCTCCAACGCGGCCACGGGCACGTCCAGGTCCGCCGCCGCGTAGTTCACGTCGCCGTCGAAGTACCCCCGGCTGTCCAGGCAGCCGATCAGATACTCTCCGATCCGCAGGTCTTCGGGGTTCTTGAGATGGGCGGCCAGAGCGTGCTCCAAATGCTCGATCAGGCTGGGCGGCCGGGTGGCCTGGGAGAGGGGGTCGAACTCTTCGCCGTCCGCCCGCGACGCGGTCGCGCGGCCCTCCCCCCGGAACCTGGCCGTCCCGCTCAGGACCGAGTGCCCGCAGCGCCCGCAGACCACGCCCTCCACGGGGTGGCCGCACTGGGCGCACGGATAGGTCTCCCGGTCCAGGGCCGGATTCGCCTGCAGCTCCTCATCGATGCGGGCCAGCATGGACTCGATGGGCAGCGGCAGGATGGCGTTGACGGCGAGGAGTGTCTGGAGCGCTCTGGCCTGGGTGACGGGCTGCAGTCCGTGCTGGATCCTGACATCAACGGCCATGGTTGATCCTTTCCGCGCCGCGGCTCACGACACGTACTGCAGCGTCTCGGAGGCCGTCCGCGACTCCGGGGCCGCCCCGGAGGCAGGCTGCCGCATATCGATCTCGCCCCGGGAGAGCGCGTCCAGGAACGCGTCCACCACCGTGGGGTCGAACTGACTGGCGCGACTGGTGCGGAGCTCGGCCACGCAGGGCACCCAGTTCAGCGGCCGCCGGTACACCCGGCCGGTGCTCATGACCTCGTAGGCATCCGCCACGGCCAGGATCCGGGCGCCCAGCGGGATCTGGTCCTCCGCCAGCCCTGCCGGATACCCGCGGCCGTCGAACCGCTCGTGGTGGTGCAGGACCCACTGCACGATGTTGGACGGGAACTGGGCCGCGGACAGGATCTGCGCGCCCATCACCGTGTGCCCCTTGACGATCTCAAACTCCTCCGGCGTCAGCGGGCCGGGCTTGTGGAGGATCACGTCGCTGACCCCGATCTTGCCCACGTCGTGGGACATGGCGGCGATGCGCAGGTCCTCCAGCATCTGGTGGTCCACGTGCAGGTGCCGGCCGATGGCCACCGCGTAGGCCGCCAGGCGCTCGGAGTGGCCGCGCAGGGAATCCTCGTGTAGTTCGGAGGCGTGGGCCAGGGCATTGATCAGGTTGTCGTTGGCCTGGCGCAGCCGGGTGATGAGATCGATGTTGATCAGCGGGGAGGCGCCCAGCGTCCCCAGCAGGGCCAGCATCTCCCGCTCGCTGGGCGAGAACAGGTCTTCCTCCCGGTCCCGGGCCACGGTGAGCACGCCGACCGTGCGGCCGTTGGTGGTGAGGGGCATCTGGAGGACGTGGCCTCCGGCCCCGCCGTTGTCGGCAGCCTTGCCGGTCATCACCGCCAGTTGGGCCGGGGAGATCTTCCAGTAGGCGCCGGGTCCGCCGTCGGCGCCGTCGCGCCCGTTGGCCGTCACCGAGGCGACCGCGATCTGGCCGGTCTCCTCTTCCAGGCAGATGACGCTGGCGCGGTCCGCGCGCAACTCCGCCTGCACCGCCTCCGCCAGGCGCCGCAGCACCACCTCGCTGGCGCCGCCGCTGGCCAGCAGGTCGCGCAGCCGCAGGAAAGGCCGCATGGCCCGCAGCCGCAGCCGCTCGAAGGTGCCGCGCCGGCGGCTGACCGTCTGCCGGATCTCGTCCCACAGGGTGTCCGCGCGCAGCGGCAGCATCACAATGCCGTGGGCGCCGTGGCCCACGGCGGCCGCGGCCAGGTCCGGGGTGTCCCGGGGCAGCATGGCGATGATGGAGATGTCGGGGTAGAGCTCGGCGAGGACCTCGATGAGCTGGAGCCGTTCTTCGCGATCCTCCGCCAGGGAGACGACGACGGCGTGCACCGGCTCCCGGATCAGGATCGTGCACACGGCATCCGCCGACGGGCTGTGCTGAACCCTGATCCCCGGGCCACCCGCCGTCCAGGGGAGCCCTTCATCGGGACCGGGCGATCCTACGATGAGACAGTTGATGTCCGACACCACGGGTCACCTCGCACGCCCACGCCATGCCGGGGATGCAAGTTTCGTGCCAGCGCACGGGCGGCGGGATCAGACATCGAGCAGCGGCGTGTCGTCCAGGTGGATGTCGTCGGCGGTGATGATCTCGCCCGGGGCCAGCAGCACCGCCCGCTCGATGCAGTACTCCAGCTCCCGCACGTTCCCGGGCCACGGGTGGCGGCGGAGCTGCTCCATGGCCGACGGCGCAAACCCGCGCAGCGCCTTGCCGGTCTGGCGGCGGTACTTGTGCAGGAAGTGCTGGACCAGCGCGGGGAGGTCTTCCGGGCGCTCCCGCAGCGAGGGCAGAGTCAGCGGCACCACGGCCAGCCGGTAGTAGAGGTCCGCGCGGAAGATTCCCTCGCGCACCATCCTCCTCAGGTCGCGGTTGGTCGCCGCGATCACCCGGCAGTCCACCTTGATGCTGCGCACGCCGCCCACGCGCTCCAGGGTGCGCTCCTGCAGCACCCGGAGAAATTTCACCTGCATCGCCAGCGACATGTCGCCCACTTCGTCCAGGAAGATGCTGCCGCCCTCCGCGCGCTCGAAGCGCCCCGGCTTGGCGGCGATGGCGTTGGTGAAGGCCCCCTTCTCGTGCCCGAAGATCTCGGTCTCCAGCAGGGTCTCCGGGATGGCCCCGCAGTGCATGACGATCCATGGTCCGTTGGCCCGCCGGCTCTGCCGGTGGACGGAGCGGGCCAGGAGTTCCTTGCCGGTGCCCGTCTCGCCCATGAGGAGGACGGTGGCATCGGTGGGTGCCACGATGGAGACCATGCGGTGGACTTCCCGCATCTTGGGGGAGTGGCCCACCACGCCCTCGAAGCCCTCCACGACGGGTGCCTCGTCGACCGCCGCCTGCGACTCCGCGGCCGCCTGCCGGCCTTCCAGCCCGCGCTTGACGGTGCCGATGAGCTCGCTCACGTCCAGGCTCCTCACCACGTAGTGGTCCCCACCGCCGTGCGCCGCCCGGGCTGCGCGCTCCGCGTTGCCGTCGCCGGCCACCACGATCACCGGGGTCTGGGGGGCGCGCTCGCGCAGCGTGCGGAGGAAGTGGAGACCCTCGGCGGCGTTGGACCGCAGGTTCAGCAGGACGGCGTCGAACTGCTGCTGCGCCACCAGACGCGAGGCCTCGGAGGCCGACTGCGCGGCCACGGGATGGATGCCCGCGCGCGTGAAGGCGGCGGTGGCGATGTCTGCATCGGAGATCTCCTCCACCACCAGGAGGCGCCGGCCACTGGACCCCCGCGGCCCCCGCGCCTCGCCCGTCTCTGGTGCTGGCTTGGTCCGTTCGGCTGCTCGCTTCACGGGTTCCCTCCGCGTTCCAGACGTGGGCCGGCTCACGCCAGCAGGGCCTGGATCAGCCCCAACAGCGCATCGCCGAACTCCGACTTGCTGGCGTAGGCGTCCGCGCCCGCCGCTGCGGCAACGGCGCGATGGGCTTCCGAGTCGTGCAGAGACAGGATCACCACCCGCGGTGCGCCGGGCCGGGCCTTGAGGCGGCGCGTGGCCTCCAGGCCGTTCATGCCGGGCATCGTCAGGTCCATGATGACCAGGTCGGGCCGCAGCCGGTCTG
>JACQTN010000283.1 GCA_016210785.1 Armatimonadota bacterium | reverse complement strand
GGAGGAGATAGGCTTCGGTGTCGAGACGATCCGCGGTCACAGCCGCCAGGCATAACCGCCGCGCCTCCTGCAGGTCGCCCCGGTCCGCCAGTTCCCGCGCCTGCCCCAAGGTGGGCGGGTTGTCCCGAGCGGGCACGCTCCGTTCCGCCGGTGGTTCACCCACCCGTAGCATCTCGTGTGCCGGGTCAGGCTCTGGCAGGCGGGCAGGCTCGAGAGACCGGGCCGCGTCCGGTCCCATCGTCTGGTGCGGCGGGGGGGAGAGTGGGAAGTCGAGGCCTGGCGTCTTGTGGAACAGGATGGCGCCGGGGAAGTTCACCGGGACCAGAGGGTGAAAGAGTTCGGCGGAGGCCTCTGCCGGGCTCACCACCAGCCATCCTCCCGCCGCCAGGGCGCGGCAAAGCCGCGCGGCCGTCTCCCGCTGGGTCCGCCGGTTGAAGTACATCATGACGTTCCGGCACAGGGTCACGTCCATGGCGCCCGTGTCGGTCACCACCGAGGGGTAGCCATCTGCGGCAAGGTTCAGGGGGGCGAAGGTCACCATGCGCATGATCTCCGCGTCCAGCTGGAACCCGCGGCCGCCGACGCTTCGGAAATACCGACGCCGGGCCCACTCGGGCGTATCGCGCAGAGACCATTCCCGGTAAATCCCCCTCCGGGCGGCCTCCAGGGCCTCCACGTTGATGTCCGTCGCCAGAACCGTGATAGTCCATTCGGACCGATCGGGAATGAGGCGATCCAGGAGGATGGCCAGGGAGTATGGTTCGTCGCCCGTGGCGCATCCAGCGCTCCAGAGCCGGAGCCTCGGAACGCCTTCCGCCCGGCGGGCTGCGATGATAGAGGAGAGCACGTGTCGCTCCAGCACGTTGAAGCACGGGCGGTCGCGAAAGAAATATGTTTCTCCGACGGTCAGGTGGCCGGCGACGCGTCTCCATTCAGGGTCAGCCGGCGGCCGGGCCGCCAGCCAGGACAGGTAGGCTTCCGGGGTGGGGAGCGACGACGCCCGGAAGGCTCGCAGGAGTCCCCGCCGGAAGTCGGCCAGGCGAGACTCTCCGAAGTCAAGCCCCACGCGGTCGGCGATCAGCGCCTTCGCCTGCGCGAGTATCTCGCTGGAGAGCATCAGGACTCCGTCTCGCGGAGTGCTTCGGTCAACTGTCGCTCCTCCTCCAGCGACAGAAACGTGTCCAGGTCATAGATGAACAGGAGGCCGTCAGGTAGCGCCACAATTCCCGCCACGTGTCCGGTGCCCGGCAAGATCGCCTCCGGCGAGACGAGAGTTTCCCTTGAAACCTCCATCACTCCAAGCGCCTCGTCAACTGGGAAGGCCACCGTGCGGCGGGAGGTCCGTGCAAGTAGGAGGTGGGCTTCCACCCCGAAGGGGCGGGATGGAAGGCCGAACCGCCGGTGGATGTCCAGGACAGGTACGACCTGGCCATGCACGTTGATCACGCCGAGTGCGATGGCCGGGGCCCTGGGCAGAGAGCAGACGGCGGCCATCGGCAGAGCACGTTCCACTGCCGGGAGAGGGAGGGCGTAACGCTGGCCCTCGATGACGAAGAGCACCAGGGACAACGCAGAGCTCTGAGGAGCCTGGTTCATCCCGCGTCACCTTTTGGAGCACAGCCTGTGTGCAGACCGCGTCAGGACGGCGGGAAGGACGAGGCTGGACAGACGGAAGCGTGGACCTGGAAGGAGAGATCGTGTCATCGTGGCGCCTCAGGTTACGCGGCGCGGACCCGAATGGCCACCCAGGATCTCCTTCACCCCCGGAGCCCATCTGCCCCCGCGGCGACCGGCGCTCCGCGGCGCAATCTCAGTCTGGCTAATTACAATATTTTAGCAGTCAAGGAACATTTGTCCATTCGTAGATCTACGGTATCCGCGGAGGTCGGTGGGGTCGTGACGGGAGGGAGAGGGCGGCCCGGCGCCGCGCGCTACTCGTCCGCGGGAAGCAGGCCTTTCCGGATGGCGTACCGGACCACGTCGGTCTGGGTGCGCAGGCCCAGCTTGCGCATCAGGTTAGCCCGGTGCATCTCCGCGGTGCGAGGGCTGATGGCCAGGCGGGCAGCGATCTCGGTGGCGGTGTGGCCTTCGGCGGCTAGGTGCAGGACTTCCCGCTCGCGTGGGGTGAGGGTGGCGTAGGGGTCCGGTTCGGCTGGCCTGGCTTTCCGCGCGTACGCGTCGATGGCCCGCTGGGACAGCGGCGGGCTGAGGAACCGCCGTCCCGCGGTGGCTTCCCGGACGGCGCGGATCAGGTCATCCGAATGTGACCGCTTGAGGACGTACGCGGCCGCGCCGCTCTGCAGCGCTTCCAGGACGTAGGCCTCATTCGCGTACATGGAGAGCACGACGATGATGATCTCGGGCCATCGTTTCCTGGCCTGCCGGATGACCTCGAGGCCGCTCAGCCCCGGCATCACCAGGTCGAGCACGAGCACGTGCGGGCGCAGTCGCTCCACCACGGCCAGCGTTTCCAGCCCATCGGCGGCCTCGCCCACGACCTGGAGTTCCGGCTCCGCCTCCAGCAGGGCCCGCAGGCCCTGGCGGACCACGTGGTGATCTTCCGCCAGGACGATGGTGGTCAGGGGCATCGGTCCGATTTCCTTCTCTCCGTCGTTCCACTGAGCGGGATTTCCGCGGTCAGGCGGGTCCCGCCCCCAGGGCTGGATTCCAGGGTCAGGCATCCACCCAGGAACGCCGCCCGCTCGCGCATGCCGGAGAGGCCGCCGGAGGGTTGGGAG
>JACQTN010000282.1 GCA_016210785.1 Armatimonadota bacterium | reverse complement strand
GCGTTGTCGTGGGGGCGCCACGTGGTCAGGCAGTAAGCGGTGCAGCCACAGGTGTTGAGCTTGCGCCAGTCGGCGTCGGGCCACATCTGGACACAGCCGTCGACAAAGATGTAGGGATGGCTGAGGGTTCCATGGCGGCCTTTGTCGAGCTCGGGAGGCAGGTGCATGACGGGTTCCTCCTTGGACGAGTCTACTTCCACTTGTTGTACACCGAGATGCGCTGGTCGATCTGCGGGAAGACGGGCGCGCCCTTGCGCCGCCCGCAAATGTCGACCAGCTGGTGCAGGAACGCCACGGGTGCGTCCTCGCGGATAACGGTGAGGGCCGCCTGGTAGAGCCTCAGCCGGCGGTCAGGGTCGATGATCCTGGTCGCGGACCGGAGCATCTCGTCCACCCGGGGGTTGGAGTAGTGGACGCCCCAGGGCTGCCGGGTTTCAAAGAGCAGCCGGATCATGGTGTCGCTGGCTCGCGGGACTACCAGCCGAAAACATAAGAGAGGCGGCGCGGGTCCGCGCCACCGCGCCGTGTCTGCGCCTGGGGATCGATCTGGATCGCGCACAGCCCACCGGCCGCAGGCACCAGCTCGGGCCAGATGTACATGCGATGGCGCAGGTCGCTCAGCCGCGCCAGCACGGGAAGCGGGATACGGCTCTCCGCCCGCAGCTCCCCCGGAAAGCAGGCATGTGGATAATCGCTCTGCGGGAAGCTATATGACGCCACCCTGGCGGCTTCCACGGCGGCCTGCAGGTCCATGCGGAAGTCGATCACGTTGAGGAGAAGCTGCGTCATCGCTTGAGGCTGGACGTCGCCCCCGGGGGTTCCGTAGAGCATCCACAGCCGCCCATCCTGGAGGACGAGGCCGGGGTTAGGGGTCAGCCGGGGTCGCTTGCGCGGTGCTATGGAGTTGGGATGATCCGGATGATGATAACTCTGGATGCCGCGCGTGGAAATCCTGATCCCGAGGCCTGGCACCACCGGGCTGTCGCTCAGGCCATCGCTGGGCGTCGCAGAAAAGCCGTTGCCCTCCGCGTCCACGACGCAGACATAAGAGGTGTCGTTGCTGCCGAGCATCCTGTCCGAGATGGCCTCGGGGGGATAAGGCGGGAGCGTGCTGCCCTGTCGTTGTTCGGTGGCGAAGGACCAGGGATTGCCCGGCTCCGGCATGGTCGGCGCCGCCTGGTGTAACCGGATCCTCTTGCGCCACTCCACGGCGTAGACGTCGCTGAGGAGACCGGAGAGCGGCACGGAGACGACGCGCGGGTCGCCGTAGTAGGCGTGGCGATCTGCGAACGCGGCCTTCAGGGCCTCCGTCAGCAGGTGCAGGTGCTCGGCGGAGTTGTGCCCAAAGGAGTGCATGTCGTAGCCTTCGAGGATCTTCAGCGCCTGCAGGACGACCGGACCCTGACACCAGGGACCGCAGGCGTGCACCTGGTAGCCCCGGTACAAGACGGCCACAGAAGGCTCCACGTCCACCCGGAACTCCGCCAGGTCCCGGAGGGTGAGGAAGCCACCCACGCTCTGGCAGAACTGCACCATGGCCTCGGCAATCGGCCCTTGATAGAAATACTCCCGTGCCGCCCTGAGCCCCGCCTCCCGCCCGTTGTCCCGAGCGGAGGCCTCCGCCTCGGCGAGCCGTCGCAAGGTCCGACCGTGGTCGCGCTGCACGAGCAGGGTCCCCACCGCCGGGACCTGTCCACCCGGAAGGTAGACCTCCGCCGAGCTGGGCGAGGCGAGGATGCGCTGAAGCCGGGTCCTCAGCGTGTCCTGGAAGTACTGGAACAGGGGAAAGCCCTCCTCGCAGAGCTCGATGGCAGGGGCGGCCACCTCGGCGAAGCTCAGGGTCCCGAACCGTTCCAGCGCCGTGATCCAGGCGGCGGCCGCGGCCGGCGCCACGGCGTGGGCGATGCCGCTCTGGTCACCCCTGATCCGCGGGAGCACTCTTTCCAGCGTCGCCTCCTCGGACCACCATCCGATGCCGGAGATGGTCCAGACCTCCCGACGGCCAGAGAGATAGATGATGATGGGCGCGACACCGCCAAGGCTGGTCATGTCGGAGTGCACGACGTTCAGCGCAAGCCCGGCGGCAACGCCAGCATCGACGGCATTTCCACCTCTCTCCAAGATCCTGAAGGCCGCAGCGGTGGCCAGGTAGTGCCCGGAGGAGACCATGTGCGAGCGGGCCATCAGGGTGGGGCGATACGCACCCGGTGGGGTCAGCAGGACAGGATACCGGTCGATTGTCTCCATGTCACACATCACTCCTCGCTGACACGATCTCCGCGCTCAGCCCTCCGCGCGCGCCAGGACAGCGCCTACCCGTCTCACCACGAACGGAAGGCCCAGGTGAGCGGTCGCCTGGCGCCTGACCCAGGCGTCCTCGACTTACCGCCGCCTCCAGGATGCGTCCGCCATCGTCAGCAACAAGTCAGGCCGCGGCGTCCACTCCAGGTCACGATGGAGCCCGTGGGCGTTCGGCGCAGTGAACAACGGAACGGCCGGGGCCTCCTCCTTGAACACGAGCTGGGCGCGGCGATAGAGGTCCTTCATCCTTTGTTCGTCGACGGTGACCGCGGCGGTCTCCAGGAGTTGGTCGAAGTCCCGGCGGCCGGGCGACCAGAGTGATGTGCCGCCCCGGCTGTGGAAGTTCCGGTCTGCGACCCCGCCCGCGTAGCCGATGAAATCCGTGGACCGCCGGAACATGGCATGCTCCGGCACGTTCCGGCTGAAGATCTGGCGGAGGTGGACGCCATACTCGATGACGACGACCCGCGCCCGGACCCCCACCCGCTGGAACTGGTCGGCCACGGCCAGGCTGAGATCGAGGTCGGCAGGATAGCCGCCACTCGTCGAGGAGATGGTCATGTCGAATCCGTCCACATACCCCGTCTCGCGCAGGAGGGCGCGGGCCCGGTCGGGATCGTAGGGGTAGGGAGGAACCGACGCGTCGCAGCCGGTGCTGATGTCAGCGCACAAAGTCGGTACCACCTCCCCCACGTTGTGAAGGATGCTCTGGATCATGACCTTGCGATCGACGGCGTAGTTCAGCGCCTGGCGCACCCGCCTGTCGGCCAGGGGGCGGTCCCGCGGGATGTTCATCAGGTTGAACTGGAGGTAGAAGATCCCCGCGCTGCGCCCGGACACCAGCCTGGCGCGCGCCGAACGCAGGATGGGGCCGAAGACCTCCGGCGGAACGATGTTGATCAGGTGGACCGACCCCGCCAGCAACTCGGCCAGCCGGGAAGACTCGCTGGGGATCGCCCGGATGATGACGCGCTCGATCTTTGGCCGCCGACCCCAGTAGCCGGAGTTGACCTCCAGCTCGACGCGCTCGTCTTTGATCCAGCGGACGAACCTGTAGGGCCCCGTGCCCACAGGCCGGCGCGCCAGGGCCTCTTCGCCCGCCCTTTCGATGTGGCGGGGCGGCACGATCCACCCGTAGTAGGCCATGTGTGCCGGGAAGAAGGGCCAGGGACGCTCCGTGGCGATGCGGAGCGTATGATCATTGACGACAGTCACCGACTTGATGGGCCGCAGAACGCCCGCGCCAGGCCACTTCGTCCTGGGATCGAGCGCGCGCTCCAGGGAGAATTTCACCGCCTGCGCGTTGAAGGGCTCCCCGTTGTGAAACCGCACCCCCCGCCGGAGGTCGAGTTCCCACGTGGTGGGTTCGATCGCCCGCCAGGCGAGGGCGAGGCCTGGCTTGACGCGCAGGTCGGCGTCACGGGCCATCAGCGTGTCGTAGACGTTGATCAGGGCATTGTAGGCGTGGATGGCGACCGTCTTGTGTGGGTCTCCCGTCTGGATGTCCGCGCTTTGGGCGATCACGACGGCGTCGGGGGCCTGCGCCGCGGCCTGCCGGTGGGTTCCTCCGCCGACGTTCATGACCAGCCCCAGGAACACCAGGACAACGAACCACCTGCCTCGCACCTTCCTCACCTCCTCGTCCGGCCTCTGCTCAACCCGAGAGGTCGTTCTTCCTCGACAACCGCGCGAGCCACAGCGCGTCGGGCTGGCAAAGGCTCGGCGATTGCCTTGCAGACTTATTCATCGCGGGCGGGCATCTTCCCGCTTTCTCAATCGTCCTGGTGCTCAATGGGAAGCGATGATAGAGTGAAAACTGGACTGCCCACGGCCGTGCGCCGAGGGCCGGCCCGCAGGGCGACGACCGGACGGGCCCTCCATTCTCGCTTGGAAGGAGACCCCAGACATGGCTCCGGAGTTCCTCAGCTACACGATCGAGCAACTCGTCCCTCTCTTCCAGACAGGCCAGCTCTCACCCCTGGAGGTCACGCGGGCCTGCCTGGACCGGATCGCGGCACTCAACCCGACGCTGCAGGCCTACACTGCGGTCCTGGCCGAGCAAGCCCTCGAGGATGCCCGCCAGGCCGAGCGTGCGCTGGCGCGCCGGGAAGCACGAAGTCCCCTCCAGGGTGTGCCGGTCTCCGTGAAGGACGTGTTCCAGACCAGAGACGCCCCGACGACGTGGGGGGCAGCCGATCTTGCCGGCTATCACACGGGCCATGATGCGACGGTGGTGGACGGGCTTCGCCGGGCGGGGGCGGTGCTGCTGGGCAAGGCCAACCCCGATGTGTACCCGTACCACGGCAGCGCCAGGAGCCCGCGCCTCATCGGTCCCTCTCGCAACCCTTGGGATCCCGAGCGCACCGCGGGCCGATCCAGCGGCGGGTCCGCGGCCGGCGTCGCCGCGCGTCTCGCCTACGGGTCCGTCGGCAGCGACACGGGAGGCTCCATCCGCATCCCGGCCGCCTTCAGCGGCGTCGTGGGCCTCAAGCCGACCTTTGGTCTGGTGAGCAACTACCGGGTCTTCCCCTACAGCAAGTCCTTTGATTGCTGTGGGCCGCTTGCGCGGAGCGTCTACGACTGTGCGCTGCTGCTGGGGGCCGTCGCGGGACACGATCCTGAAGACCCCACGACCGTCGACCGACCCGCGGCGGACTACCTGCGCGGGCTCGACGGCTCCGTGCGTGGCGTGCGCGTGGGCGTGCCCCGGGCGGCCGCCTGGGAGGGCAACGATCCCGAGGTCACCCGCCTGGTGGATGACGCGGTGGCCGTGCTCGCCGCGCAAGGCATGGTCATGCAGGACATCGACCTGCCCGACCTCCACCAGGGGCGGTGGGGCCGGGTCGTCAGCGCGATGGAGACCATCGAGATGGCCGATGCCCTGGGCACGCCCGCGCCCTCCGACCCCTATGCGGCGCACATGCGCGAACGCGCCGTCCTCGCCCGAACAGAGATTCTGAGTCTGGCGCAGGAGGTCTTCCGGCCAATGCGGCTGCGATATATCGGGATCTTCAGGGAGGTGGACGTGATCGCCCTGCCCACCATCGCCATCACGGCTCCGAGGCTCAGCGAGGAGCAATCGCCCTGGCAGCGTGCGGGAGAGACGCTCACGGAACTTGTGGCCCGCTACCTGCGCATCTTCAATATCCTTGGCTATCCCGCGATCTCCGTCCCGTGCGGCTTCTCGGCGGGTGGCCTGCCCGTGGGGCTGCAGATTGCCGGGCGTCCCTTCGAGGAGGCGCTCGTGCTCCGCGCGGCCCGGGCCTATGAGCGGGCCACGGACTGGCACCTTCGGCATCCGGTTTAGGGCACCGAAGATTCAGCCACCGGGTGAAGCGCCTCGGCGGCCGCCCTGGCCTCCTTGTCGTCGAGCAGGACGACCAGGTGCCTTGCACTCGCCAGGGCCACGGACTCCGCCTCACCCGCACCCAAACTGGTTGTACAAACAAGCCGATCGGCCAGCCGCGTCTCCTGGGCAGTCAACTGCACCTCGCGCACCCAACGCTCCGCGAGAGCACCTTCCACCTGAACAACCTCAGGTCCCCGGATCGGTCGCCCCTGGTCGACAACCTCACTCTTCCCCGACGGAGTGATCGCCACGTCGCCGTATGAGTCCCTTAACAGCCCCAGTC
>JACQTN010000031.1 GCA_016210785.1 Armatimonadota bacterium | reverse complement strand
CGTCGTCGATGATCAGGAACTCGAAGCCGGCGTACGTCTGGCCCAGGATGGACTCGACCGCCGCGGGCAGGTACGGCATGCCGTTGTGCACGGCCATCAAGACGGTGACTTCGGGCATCGGGGTTCGCTGCTGAAACGGCCGGCGGCGCGGCGCGATCGGCCCGCGAGCGGGTTACTCCCGCGACGTGCGCTGGAGGATGCGCCGTCCCAGAGCAACCGCCAGATTCCGCGCGTTCCTCAGCCGGTCGGGTGCGGACATGGAGTTCCCCGAGTAGGAGAACCCATCGTAGCCTGCGCGGCCGTACGTGGACACCCTGGTGAACACCACGCCCAGGATCCTCCCGCCCACGTCCGCCAGCAGGCGCCTGGCCCGCACCACCGCATCCTTGGGGGTGCGATTGGCCTCGACCACCATCAGGATCCCGTCCACGTGCGGCGCCAGCGTCACGGCGTCCGTGACGGGCAGACACGGCACCGCGTCAAAGATGACGAAGTCGGCCTGCTCCCGGGCCGCCGCCAGAAAGGAGCGCATGCGCGGGGAGCCCAGGAGGTCGGCGGGCTGAGCGGGCGTGGTGCCTGCGGGAACAAACGTGAGCCCCTCGACGCCGGTGGGATGAGCGATGTCGTCGAGCGCGGCGCTCCCCAGAAGATAGTGGGCGAGACCCGCCGTCCCGGCGGCGAAAGCCTCGTCGAGCCGCCGGTGCCGCAGGTCCGCCTCGACCAGCCAGACCCGCTTGCCAAACTGCGCCAGCGTAATGGCCAGGTTGGACGCCACCGTCGACTTGCCCTCTCCCCACCCCGGGCTGGTGATCAACAGGACCCGCGGCGGCGACTCGGGGCTGGCATACAGGAGGCTCGTCCGCAGACCCCGGAACGCCTCCGCGAACGGCGATTCGCGTTGATCGCTGGAGGCCAGCACCAGGGCCACCCCGTCCGGGGCCGGATGATCGCCGTCCCCGCCCAGCGTGGGAATCGTTCCCACCACGGGAAGCTCCACCACCCTCTCGACCTCGTTCACGGTGCGGAAACTGTTATCAAGGCTCTCCGCGGCGAACGCGGCGACCACCCCAAAGAGGAGCCCGACCACCAGGCCCAGCAGCGTGTTCACGGCCCTGTTGGGGCTGGTGGGACTTCCCGGCACCTGGGCGGGATCGACGATGCGCATGCCCGGCAGCAGGGACGCCTCCAGGATCTTGGCCTCGAAGAGCCGCTGCGAGAGCAGCGAAAACACCTGCTCCATGACGCGCAGGTTCCGGAGGCCCTGGAGCTCTGCCAGATCCCCGGGCAGCTTGGACTTGAGGTCCGCCTCCTGTCGGGAGATCAACGTGTCCAGGAACCGTTCCCGGGCATCGACCACATACAACTCGGCCTGAGTCTCGACCGACTTTCGCTGAAGATCCAGAAAGGGCGCCGCGGCCGCACCGCCTGGCGTCCCGAAACTGTCGACCAGGGTCTTCCGCAGCGAGGCCCGGGCGGCCTGGATCCGGGAGCGCTGGATCTGGATGGCCGGATGCTGTTCCGTGTACCTCTGCTGCAGTTCGATCAGCTCCACCTCGAGGGCGGCCAGGCGGTCCCGCAGTGCCGTCACCAGGGAGTTCTGGGCAAGGAGAGTGGGATCGAGGTTGAACTGCCGGCGCAGCTCGGCGTTGGTGTAGTCCAGTCTCATCTGCGCCTCGCGCCGGTCGATCTGGGTGACCAGCCGCCTGGCGTCAAGGTCGGCCAGCAACCGCAGGCGGGCGGCGACCTCGTCGGAAACGCTCACGCCCCGGCCTTCCATCTTGGCCCTCACCCGCGCCCGCTCCGCCGCCTCCAGGTCCCGGTTCGCCTGGGCCAGTTGATCCTCCAGGAAACGCCTAACCGCGTTCGCCTCGGCGCGCTGCGCCTCCACGCCGAGTTCGATGAGCGACTCCGCGGTGGCGTTGGCGATCCGGGCCACCATCTGCGGGTTGCTGCCTTTGGCGCTGATCCGGAGGACGTCGGTTCCCCTGATCGACTGCGCGGACACGCCGCCCTGAACCAGGCCCCTGATCTGGTCCACCCTCTCCGGCCGGTTTTCTATCTTGCGCGCCGCCCGGTCCGCCACCTCGTACGTGCCCACGATCTGGACCAGCGTCTCCGCCGCCTGCGAGGGGAGGAAGGACGGCACGAACTGCGCCCGTGTCTGCCGCGGGGTCAGCAGCAGGGTCGCGATCGCCTGGTACACACGCGGCTGCCGCATGGTGAAGATGACGCTGAGCCCAAAGACCAGGATGCCGGTGAGAAGGGCCACGGGCAACCGCCTGAGCAGGATCTCGGCGTAGTCCTGGACCTGCGCCTGCTGACTGGCTCTCTGTGCGCCGATCACCGTCGTCACGACAAAACCACCCTACTCCTTGTCAATCTGCGCGCGCTGCAGCCGCCCGCTGTAGTCGATATACACGGCCTTCCACTCGCTGAAGGCGTCCAGCACCTGCTCCCCGCCCTCCCGGTGCCCGTTGCCGGTGTTCTTCGTACCGCCGAACGGGAGGTGCACCTCCGCCCCGATGGTCCCGTGGTTGATGTACACGATGCCCGTGTTGATCTCGTCGATGGCGCGCATGGCGGTGTTCACGTCCCGGGTGAAGACCGAGGCGGACAGCCCGTACTGGGTGCCGTTGAGGATCTGCGCCGCCTCCTCCAGGTCACGCGCCTCGATCAGGTCGGCGACCGGGCCGAAGATCTCCTCCTGCTCGATGCGCATCCCGGGCCGCACGTTGTCGAAGATGGTGGGCGCGTAGAAGGAGCCGCGCCCCAGGGCGCCGTCGGTGGCCCGGCGGCCGCCGGTCAGCAGCCGGGCGCCCTCGCCCCGGCCGACCTCCACGTACTCGTGGATGCGCTGGAGCTGGGTCTCGCTCACCACGGGGCCCATCTCCGTCTGCGGGTCGAGGCCGTCGCCCAGCCGCAGCGTCTTCGCCCGCTCCACCAGCATCTCGGTGAACTCCCCGCGGGCGGCGCGGTGGGTGATGATCCGGCTGCACGCCGTGCACCGCTGCCCGCTGGT
>JACQTN010000279.1 GCA_016210785.1 Armatimonadota bacterium | reverse complement strand
GACCAGAAGAAGCGCCAGGTGGAGGCTACCGAGGCCCTCAAGGCGGCGCAGGCCGCGGCCACCGGCGAGCTACGCCGGCTGGCCGAGATGAAGCAGCAGGAACTGGAGAAGCGGGTCGAGGAGGCCGTCAACACCCGCGAGGCGACCTTCCGCACCCAGATGGATGCTCGCCGCCGCGAACTGGTGAAGGAGGCGGAGGCGCAGCTTGCCATCCACCAGGAGCAGTACGTGAGATTCGTCGAGGCCCGCGAGAAGCAACTGCAGACCGAACTGACGGCGCGGCGCGCGGAACGCGCCCGCCTGGAAGCGTCCATCATGGCCGAGGTGCGTATCGAGGTGGCCACCCTGGCTCAGGAGAAGGGCCTCGACGTGGTCCTGGCCCGCCAGTACATCAGCGTGGAAGGCGTCGACATCACCGAAGAGGTCGCCCACAAGGTCCGCGGGCAGCAATGAGTGTCTCCGCGTCCGGGTTTGCAGCGCTGGTCCTCACCGCCGCCCTGCTGACGAGCGGGTGCCTGGGCCCCCGCATCGGCGTGGTGGATACGCGGCGCGTGCTCAACGAGAGCGTCAAGGCCCTGCGCTACCAGAAGCAGCTCGACGAGCGCGAGAAACTCATGGCCGCCGATCTCGCCCTGCTCACGCCGCGCATGCGGCGCGAGGAGATCGAGGCGCGCCGCGCCCTCTACCTGCGGGAGCTGCAGGAGATGAAGCGCGAGCTGGAGACCAGGCTGGACCGCGAGTTGCGCGAGGCGGTGGCCCAGGTGGCGCAGCAGCGCCGCCTGCAGGGCGTGTTCGTGAAGGGCAACACGCCGCTCGGCGGGACAGACATCACCGGCGAGGTGCTGGAGAAGCTCAAGTAGCCGCGGCGGTGACATGTGCGCTTGAGAGACCTCGCCACCCTCCTGGGTGGCGAGGTGCTCGGTGAGGGGGAGACGGAGGTCGCGGGCGTCGCCGAGATCGAAGCGGCCGGGCCCGCCGACCTCGTGCTGGCCGTGGACGAGCGGCGCCTCCAGGCGGCGGAGGGCAGCGCCGCCGCCGCCGTCCTGGTTCCCGCCGCCCTGGCGCCCGCGGCGAAGCCCGCCGTGCGAGTGCCCAACGTGCGCCTGGCCTTCGCCGCCGCCCTGGATGTCCTCATGCCCCCCGAGCCCATCGCGTGGGAGGTGCATCCCTCCGCGGTGCTGGGCCGGGGTGTACGGCTGGGTTCCCCCGTCTCGGTGGGGCCGCTGGTGGCAATCGGCGACGAGGTCACCCTGGGCGACCGCGTGGTGATCGGCGCCGGCGCCGCGATCGGGCGCGGTACGGCCGTCGGCGACGACAGCGTGATCGCTCCCAACGTCACCGTCTATCCCGGCACCGTGATCGGCCGGCGCGTGCGCATCCAGGGCGGCGCCGTCATCGGCGGCGACGGGTTCGGCTACGCGCGCACCCCCGACGGGCGACACCGCAAGATTCCCCACCACGGCCGCGTGGTGCTGGAAGACGACGTGGAGATCGGCGCCAACGCCACCGTGGACCGGGCGACGCTGGGAGAGACGCGCATCGGGCGCGGCACCAAGATCGACAATCTGGTGATGGTGGCCCACAACGTGACGCTGGGCGAGGACGTCATCGTGGTGGCGCAGTCGGGCATCGCCGGCAGCGCCCGGGTGGGCAACCGCGTCATCATCGCCGCCCAGGGCGGCGTCGCAGACCACGCCACGGTCGGCGACGGGGCGATGGTCCACGCCCGCGCCGGCGTGACCAAAGACGTGCCGCCCGGTGAGAAGGTCTCGGGGTTCCCGGCGCGGTCCCACCAGTCCGCGCTGCGCGTGGAGGCCACGCTGCGCCGGCTGCCCGAACTGGTCCGGCGCCTGGAGCGCCGGCTCCGCGAGGGCCGCTGAGGCGCTGCGTCCGGCTGCCGGGCGGCCTGCGCGGCCGCCCGCGCCTGCCCCACTGCTGGGAAGGGTATGGACATGCGCGACCGCGGCAACGCGGACCGCACCCGGGGGACGTGAGATCATGCGGCTCGCAGACTTAGCCCGGCTCATCGGCGGCGAGGTGCTGGGCGACGGGAACGTGGAGGTGACGGGGATCGCCGAGTCCCACGCCGCGGGCGCGTCGGACCTGGTGCTGGTGACCAGCCGCAGGGTCCTGGCCGACGCGGAGGCGAGCGGCGCCGCCGCGCTGCTGGTGGGGCCGGATGTGGAGCGGCCGGCCAGGTCCGCGGTGCGCGTGCGCAATCCCCGCCTGGCCTTTGCCCTGGTGCTGGAGCACCTCCTGCCCGACCGCCCGGCGGCCTGGGAGATCCATCCCACGTCCGTGCTGGGCGCGCGGGTGCGGCTGGGATCTCCCGTCGCGCTGGGGCCCTGCGTGGTGGTGGAGGACGACGTGGTGATCGGCGACCGCGTCGTCATCGGCGCGGGCACCTTCGTCGGCCGGGGCAGCGTGATCGGGGACGAGGCGCGCATCTACCCCAACGTGACGGTGCGGGAGGAGACAGAGATCGGCCGTCGGGTGATCCTCCACCCCGGGGTGGTGATCGGCGCCGCTGGGTTCGGATACGCGCGGCGGGAGGACGGACGGTACCACAAGATCCCGCACCGCGGCCGCGTGGTGCTGGAAGACGACGTGGAGATCGGCGCCAACGCCACCGTGGACCGGGCGACGCTGGGAGAGACGCGCATCGGGCGCGGCACCAAGAT
>JACQTN010000290.1 GCA_016210785.1 Armatimonadota bacterium | reverse complement strand
GACCTTCCGCCTGCCCGACCCTTTCCTGGTCCTGGCGACCCAGAATCCCATCGAGAGCGAAGGGACCTACGTGCTGCCGGAGGCCCAGGTGGATCGCTTCCTCTTTAAGGTGCTCATCACGTATCCCAGCGTCCACGAGGAGATCCAGGTGGTGGAACGGGTGACGGGGGAGGCGCCGGGGGTCGAGCCCGTCCTCACCGTCGAGGAGCTGTCGCGCCTGCAGCGGATTGCCGACGCGGTCTACGTGGATCCGCGGGTCATCGAGTACGCGGTCGCGCTGACCCACGCCACCCGGCCGGGGACCGGCAACGGCCTGAGGGATCTGTCAAAACTCGTCAGCTACGGCGCCAGCCCGCGGCGTCGGTGAACATGATTGCCCGGGGCGAAGGCGCTCGCGCTCCTGCGCGGGCGGGAGTACGCGCTGCCCGAGGACGTGCGGGACCTGGCGACCGAGGTCCTGCGCCACCGCATCGTGCCGTCCTACGAAGCGCTGGCCCAGGACATCACTCCCGACGCTGTCATCGCGCGGGTCATCGAGCGCGTGCCCACGCCGCGCGTGCACCTGGGAGATCCGCATGGAGACCCCCGAGCAAGTCTTGAAGCGGCTCGCGTTTAAGGTCGTCCGGCGCCTGGACGGGCTCGTCTTCGGCAATTACGCCGGCCTCTTCTATGGCCCCAGCCTGGACCTGGCAGAGGTCCGCGAGTACCAGCCCGGAGACGACATCCGGCGCATCGACTGGAACGTCACCGCGCGCATGGCGCGGCTGTTCGTGCGCCAGTACCGCGAGGAACACGAGCTGACGGCCTGGTTGATCGTAGATCTCTCCCCGTCGATGGGCGTTGGCACCCGGCGCCGGCTCAAGCGCGAGCTGGCGGCCGAGTTTGCCGGCGTGGCGGCCTACATCGTCACACGGCATGGCGACAAGATCGGCCTGCTCACCTTCCCCGACGAGGGGTTTCTGCCGCCGGGTACGGGCACGCTGCAAGCGCTGCGCGTGCTCCACCGCGTCATGGAGGGGGCGGCCGGCCCGCAAGACCGCGGGACGACCGATCTGGCCGGGGCGCTGCGGCGGGCGGGCCGCACGTGCCGCCGGCGCGCCCTGGTGTTTATCATCTCCGACTTCCTGGTCGCCGGGGGATGGGAGGAATCCCTGCTGGCGCTGGCCCGGCGGCATGACGTGGTGGCCGTGTGGATTCAGGATCCCATCGAACGCGAGCTGCCCGACGTGGGCGGCCTCCACCTGCGCGATCCGGAGACCGGCGCGCAGGTGTGGGTGGACACCTCCGACCCTCGCGTGCGGGCGACGTACCGGGCGCGGGTGGAGGAGCAGGAGGCCCGGGTGGCCGCGGCGTTCAGGCGGACCGGCGTGGACGTGCTCCGCCTGGCCACCCATGAGGCGATGCTGCAGCCGCTGCTGCGCTTCATCGCCTACCGCAAGGGGCGCGGGCGATGGCATTCACCCGGCCCGTGAGGGTGCCCCATGACTGCGGCAACGGAGTTGACGTGCGATCATTGCGGCATCACGATCTCCGGGACGCCGCACGCCGAGGCGGGCCGCATCTTCTGCTGCCTCCGGTGTGCCCTGCGGGCGCGGTCGCTGCGGCAGGCGTTTTCTCAACTGGAGCGCTCGTATCTGCTGACCGTCGAGGCGCTGGCCGCTGCGCTGGATGCGCGAGACTCGTACACGCACGGCCACTCCAGGCGTGTCGCCCGCTACGCGGTCGCCGTGGCGCGCGCCCTGGGTCTGCGCCGACGTCAGATCCGCGTCATCCGGTGGGCCGGCATGCTCCACGATCTGGGGAAGATCGGTGTGGACGATGTCGTTCTCCGCAAGGCGGGTCCGCTCACCGACGAGGAGTGGGTGGTGATGCGCCGCCACCCGGAGATCGTCGTCGCCATCCTGGGCCATATTCCCGCCCTTGCCGAGGTGCTGCCTGTCATCCTCCACCACCATGAGCGCTGGGACGGCCGGGGTTATCCCCGTGGCCTGACCGGGGAACAAATCCCGCTGGGGGCCTGCATCCTCGCGCTCGCCGACGCCCTGGACACTATCGCGACTGACCGCCCCTACCGCAAGGGACGCGGGCTGGCCGCAGCGGTCGCGGAAGTCGCAGCCCACGCCGGGTCCCAGTTTGACCCGGCGGTCGTACGGGCGCTTACGGCCGTGGCTGCTCGACGCGCGCTGCAGCCATTCGCACCTGCTGCGCGCGCGCCGGCCGGCCGGGAACGCGCCCCGGGAGGCACGGCTGGCGATGACGAAGGGGCGGTCGCTGCGCTCGAAATAACGGGCCCGGAGGCACCGGCCGTGGTTCAAAAGATTGGGGCGTAAAGTAAAGAGGGCCCCCCGCTATTCATGACTCTTGCTGGCCGGCGCGCACGCCGTCGTGGGCCGGCCGCCGAGCAGCACGCTGATGCGGCGCTGAATGGCCGCGAGGCCTTCGGCGGTGTTGGGATTGAACTGGCCGAAGTCCGTCAGGAAGTCGTGCAGAAGCGTCAGGGCCAATCCGTTGGAGAGCTGACCCAGGACTGCAGTGGGCGTGCGGGCGATCGCCTCCAGCTCGACGATGGGCTCCTCGACCTGGTAGTCCTCGAAGTCCTCGCCGCTGAGCTGGCGGCGGGCGTGCACCAGCTCATGAATCGCCACAAACCGCTTCTCGGCTTCCGAGAGGCCTTTCTCGATCCAGATCTCGTCGCTGTCCGGCCCAACGTTCATGAGAGCATCGAGCCCGGCGATGTGCGGCTGGCCGGCTTCGGAGAGGAACTCTGCCAGGCGCCGGTAGCGCCTGAGGTACTTCTCTTTGATGACGTAATCTTCTGCCGGCAGGCGCGTCCGTGTCCCGCAATACGGGTTGGCGGGGAAGCACTCTCCTGCTCCAGCCGTTTCGTGCTGCAGGCGGCGCCGCACTGTCATACGCGTTCCCTCCTGGGAATCCACTCCGGTAAACGGTCCAGCGCTGGCCCCTAATCCGCGGTCCGGCACCATGCGGCTGAAAACACGGGGTCAACCGGCCCCGTCCGCCAGTCCGCGCAGCACGTTGAAGGCGAAGACGGCGTTGAGGGCGAGGCTCGCCTGGCCCTGGGGATAGATGATGCCCCCCGACGTGCGCGTCAGGTGCAGCACTTCTCCCACTGCCT
>JACQTN010000289.1 GCA_016210785.1 Armatimonadota bacterium | reverse complement strand
GGATTGAGGATCTGCTGGAGATGATCCTGCTGGTGGCCGACCTCCAGGATCTACGGGCGAACCCCAATAAACCCGCGAAGGGTACCATCATCGAGGCCAAGCTGGACCGCGGCCGCGGTCCCGTGGCCACCGTGCTGGTGCAGGAGGGCACCCTGCGCCCCGGCGACGCGGTCGTCGCCGGCGAGGTGTACGGCCGGGTACGCCTGATGGTCAACGAGCGTGGCGAGCGCCTGGACGTGGCGGGACCCTCCGCTCCGGTCGAGGTGATCGGCCTCTCCGACGTGCCCGCGGCCGGCGACCTGCTAGAGGCGGTGACCAACGAGCGGGTGGCCAAGGCCATCACCGAGGAGCGGCAGGAGCGGCGCAAGGCTGCGGAGGCCGGTGCGCCACGCTCGATGGCCGTGGACGACATGTTCGGCGAGGCGGAGGAGGGGTCCAAGGAATTGCGCCTCATCATCAAGGCGGACGTGCACGGGTCCGCGGAGGCGCTGCAGGGGTCGCTGCGGCGGCTGGAGACGGAAGAGGTGCGCGTCAACGTCCTGCACGCGGCCGTTGGCAACGCCACCGAGTCGGACGTGATGCTGGCCGCGGCCAGCCGCGCCGTGGTCATCGGGTTCAACGTGCGGCCGGAGGCGCAGGTGCGGAGGCTGGCGGAGCAGGAGAAGGTCGACATCCGCCTGTACCGGGTGATTTACGAGGCGACGGAGGACGTCAAGAACCTGCTGCGCGGCATGACCGCGCCCAAGGTCATCGAGGTGGTGCTGGGCCGGGCGGAAGTGCGGCAGACCTTTGACATCTCCCGCCTGGGGCGCATCGCGGGAAGCTACGTGCTGGAGGGGCGCGTCGTGCGCGGGGCGCAGGCCCGTCTGGTGCGGGATGGCGCGGTGGTGTACGACGGGCGCATCGGGTCACTGCGCCGCTTCAAGGAGGACGTGCGGGAGGTGGCTGGTGGCTTCGAGTGCGGCATCGGCCTGGAGCGCTTCCAGGACGTGAAGGCCGGCGACGTGATCGAGGTCTACGCCGTCCAGCAGGTGCGGTGAGACGGCAGTTCCGTTGGTCCTGACCCGTGAAGAGACTGGAACGGCCATGGTCGTGGGCCTGCTGTGCATCGAACTGAGCCTCCCGGGCGCCAACAGCCTCAAGGAGAAGCGCCGGGTCCTGAAGAGTCTCATCGACCGCGTGCACAACCAGTTCAACGTGGCGGCGGCCGAGGTGGACCACCAGGACCAGTGGCGCCGGGCGACCGTGGCGGTGGCGTGCGTGAGCGAGGGCAGCCAGCACGCATCGCAGGTGCTGTCCCGGGTCATGTCCGCGGTCGACCGCCAGGGCGGCGTGGTCGTGATGGACTACTCGATCCAGATGAGATAGCGGGAGCGACGCGATGCGGCGGGTGAGGATCGAGCGGCTGCGCGAGCTGTTCAAAGAGGAGCTCAGCCAGATCATCCAGCAGGAGATGAAGGATCCCCGGATCGGGTTTGTCTCCGTGACGGACGTGGAGTTGAGCGGGGATTTGCGGCACGCCAAGATCTACATCAGCGTGCTGGGGGACGAGGACGCCAAGGCGCGCAGCATGGAGGGCCTGGAGAGCGCCACCGGGTTCATCAAGACGGCGCTGGCCCAGCGGATCCGGCTGAGGTACATGCCCGACATCGGTTTTCTCCTGGACGAGTCCATTGAGCGGGGCATGCGCGTCATCAAGTTGCTCCGGGAGGTCGACGCCGGAGCGTCAAGGAGCACACATGCGCCAGACCGCGGAGATCGCGGCGGTCCTCAGTCAGGCACGTGAGATCCTGATCGCGTGCCACGTCAACCCTGACGGCGACTGCCTGGGCTCGTCGCTGGCGCTCGCCTTCGCCCTGGAACGCCGCGGCCGGCGCGTGACGGTGGCCAGCGCAGACGGCGTCCCGGAGATGTACCGCTTCCTGCCGGACAGCGACCGGGTGGTCCGCAGCGTGGACGGCCGCACCTTTGACGCGGCGGTGGGGATGGACTGCAGTGACCTCTCCCGCCTGGGCGCGCTGGCGCCTGCCATGGCCAGCGCCCGCACCATCATCAACATTGATCACCACCTGGGGAACTCCGGCTACGGCCACCTGAGGCTGTGGGACACCAGGGTCTCCGCGGTGGGCGAGCTGGTCTACGAGTTGATCGAGGCGCTGGGCGAGGAGGTCGACGAGGCCATGGCCGCCTGCCTGCTCACTGCCATCGTCACCGATACCGGTGCCTTCCGGTACCCCAACGTCACCCCACACACGCTGCGGCTGAGCGCCCTGCTGATGGAGAAGGGCCCTTCTCCCGCGGAGATCATCGACCACGTCTACGAGACGCGTTCCCCCGGCGCCGTGCGGCTGCTGGGCATGGTGCTGTCCCGGCTGGTGCTGACCGACGGCGGCGCCATCGCCTACGCGTCGGTCACCCGGGAGATGTTCCGCGCGGCGGGCGCGGTCCCGGAGGATACGGCGGGCATCATCGCGTTTCTCCGGTCCATCCGCGGGGTGAAGGTGGCCCTGCTGTTCGAGGAAGGCCCCACCGAGCTGCGGGGGAGCGTCCGTGCTCGCGGCGGGGCCCGGGCCAACGTCATCGCCGAGGCGCTCGGCGGCGGCGGACATGCTGGCGCGGCGGGTTTCTCCGCCACCGGCCCGCTGGAGGAGGTCATCCAGCAGGCGCTGGAGCGCACCCGCCGGGAGCTCGCCGAGCACGTCTCCGCGCAGGCGCTCTCCGTCCAGGACTGACG
>JACQTN010000274.1 GCA_016210785.1 Armatimonadota bacterium | reverse complement strand
TGAGGAAGTGCTCTACGAGCACCCCAAGGTGAAGGAGGCCGCGGTGGTCGGCGCATCCCACGCCGTGCGCGGCGAGATCCTGGTGGCCCACGTGGTCCCCGCGGACGCCCATCGCGCCGAAGCGCGCCATCTGGCCAGGGAGCTGCGGGAGCACTGCCGCCGGCACCTGTCGGAGTACAAGGTCCCCCGACGCTTCGTCCTGGTGGACGAGATCCCCAAGACACTGGTCGGCAAGCCGCTGCGGCGGCTGATCAGGGAGGCGGAGGCGGGAAAGGCGCAGGAGGAGGCGGCGGAGTAGGCGGCACCGGACGGCGCGCCGCAGCGGGGATGGGGCTATCGCGGAATCAACACCCGCGCCCGCCGGGGCGGCCAGTAGATCAGCAAGGCCTGCCCCACCACCAGATCCTTTTTCACGAACCCGAACGCGCGGCTGTCCTCGCTGTTGTTGCGGTTGTCCCCCAGCACGAAGTACTCGTTGTCCGGGACACCCTGGGGGCCGTACTCGCCCGTGAACTGCCCGTTGATGTAGGGCTCGGTGATGGCCCGGCCGCTGATCAGGACCCTGCCGTCCTTGATCCGCACCTGCTCCCCCGGCAGCGCCACGATCCGCTTGATGTAGTTGCGGGACTGATTGAGCGGATACCGCAGGACGATCACGTCCCCGCGCCTGGCGGGGCGGATCCGGTAGATGAACTTGGCCACCAGCACGCGGTCGTTGGGCAGCAGGGTGGGCTCCATGGAGAACTGCTCCACCTGGAACGCCTGGGCCACGGAGACCATGATGAGCTGGGCCAGCAGGAAGGCGATGACCAGGGTCTTGCCAAAGTCCCAGGCCGCCCGCCCCAGGTGCGCCGCAGATTTGGTGAGCGCGGGGAAGTGCATCGCCTTGTACCGGGTGACGCGTGCCTGCCAGTCGACGGACACGCGGCGGAACGGCGCGAGCAGGCGTCGAAGGACGGGGTGCGTGGTCAGATTGCGGACCTTCGAGAAATCGGGCTTTCTCACCATACGAAGCATTGGCCGGGTTGACCGGGATGACTGCTGGCGGAGGGGGTGGGATTTGAACCCACGAGACAGGTTTTAGCCCGCCTACGCGCTCTCCAGGCGCGTGGTTTCAACCGCTCACCCACCCCTCCGCGCACGGATGTCGTGAGCCGCCGGCACATGTGTATGATAGAAGACGCGTCCGGGAGTGTCAACGCGCGCCGCGGCGAGAGCGGCGAGAACCGTCGCGTGGACACCCTGCGGGACCCGCGAACCCCGCGCGCCGGCGAGATCCCACCGCAAGACGCGCGTCAGCGCGCCCGGCTGCGCTCCAACACCTCCGGATTCCAGACACCGCGCGGCCGCTCGCCTCGCAGAGCGGCAAGCATGGCTTCCACGGCTTCACGCGCCGTGCGTTCCACCGCCTCCACGGAGAATCCGGCGTTGTGCGGGGAGAGGATGATCCGAGGCGCCGCGCGCAGCGGGCTGCTGTCTGGGAGCGGCTCTTCCTCGAAGACGTCCAGCGCCGCGCCGGCGATCCACCCCTCCCGCAGGGCGCGGAACAGGGCGGCCTCGTCAATGACCCCGCCGCGGGAGGTGTTGACGAGGAAGGCAGTGGGCTGCATGAGTCGGAGTTCCCGCTCTCCGATGAGCCCGGTCGTCCCCTCCATGCGCGGCACGTGCACGGTGACGAAATCCGCCTCTGCCAGCACGCGTTCCAGCGGGACGAAGGTCACGCTGTGGGCCGCAGCCCACCCGTGGTCGGGCATCACGTCACAGGCGATCACGCGCATCTCGAACCCCCGGGCGCGGAGAGCCACCCGCCGGCCGATGGTGCCCAGGCCCACGATGCCCAGGGTCTTTCCCCACACTCCTCCACCGATCTGCCGCGACCACTGCCCGACCCGTACCAGCCGGTCGGATTCCACGATCCCGCGTGAGGCGGCGATGAGCAGCCCCCAGGTGTAGTCGGCCACGGCGTCGGCATTGGTCCCCGGCGTGGAGGCGACCATGACCCCGCGGGCGGTGGCCGCGGGGATGTCGATGTTGTCCACCCCCACGCCCGCCTTCACCACCACGCGCAAGGTGGTGCCGGCGTCCAGCACCCTGGCGGTCACAGGGTGCGCACCGACCACCAGGGCGTGCACTCCGGGCACGAGGCGGACCAGGTCATCCTCTGTGGCATGCACGCCCTCGGCGTGGGGCACGAGCTGCACGCCGGCCTGACGGAGCGTGTCGAGGGCCGGTGGATAGTGGAGGCACGAGTGTGCGACGACAACCGCCTTGAAGGCCATGGGGGGACGACCCTCCTTCACGACCGGGTTACTTCCTCAACTCATCGATCACGCGGCAGACCGTCCCCACGGGCGAGATGACGGGGCATCCCGCGGCCTCCCGCACCACGCGCTTCCACCGCAGGCCCATCCCGAAGCAGTTCAGGTAGATGAGCGCGGCGCCGGCCTCCGCCATCGCCCGCGCCTCCGCGGCCAGGCCACCCTCCGCGCCGTAGGGGGACGCGGCGCCGGCGATGACCTCCACCCCGGGACGCGTGAACTCCTCCCGCGCCCAGGGGATCTGCGTCTCGTGCGGCACGATGATGCCCAGCCGGCCCCGCGGCACCAGCCCCGCCACCACCGGGTTGACGATCTCGTGGGGCAGCAGCAGGAGCCGGCGGTGCTGGAAGGGCGGGAACTTCCCCGTGCACATCAGCACCAGGAAGTCGGCCCGGGGCTCCAGCCGCTCGATGCACCGCTGCAGCCGTTCCAGGATCGCCTCCTTGGCGACCGCGATCTCCTCGCCTTCCTCCAGGCGCGTCACCAGCAGGAACTGCCCGTGCCGCGGCCGCAGCGCGTCGATCTCCGGCCGGGTGAGACCGTCCAGTGCCCCCGCCTCCTCGATGCGGACGTCCGGGAGCAACTCGCGGAATTCTCCCGTGAGGTCCACGCGCGGGGTCTGCCCGATGGTGATGAGCCCAAGCGTCGTCATGGCTGCCCCCTCGCACCCGCGGCACCCTGCCTCATTCCTTCTTGGCCGCCTCCCGCTCGTCGAGCAATCCCTTGAGGATCCTGAATGCATCGTTGGCGACCGGGTATCCGGCGTAGAGAGCCACCTGCTTGAATATGGCGATCAGCTCCGCCGACGTGATCCCGATGTTCAGGGCGCCCCGGAGATGCCCCTCGAGTCCCCTCGTGTGCCCCAGCGCGGTCAGGACCGCACAGGTCAGAAGACTCCGCGTCCTCAGGTCAATCGTTGGGTCCCCGTACACGCCCCCATAGGCGGTCTCGAGGATGGTATCGGCATACCCCGGGTCGAGAGCACGAAAGTTTGCAATCCCACCCTCTCGATCGGGCCACAATGTCTTGCGAATGGCCAGCCCACGCTCACGAAGCTCCTTGTCCGGCATACCGGTCCTCCTTGGTGTAGTACGAGGGACTTGGCGAAGGGTGGCAGAAGTTCCTCCACCATGCTGGAGGGACGAAGCCGTGGTGTGCGGGGTTACGGTCCGTTCAGCCTCCGCCATTGGTTCTCCCGCCGGGGCCCGCGGACCTGTCGAGATGCGATCGTCTGTACGCTGGCGATGACGTGTTTCAATGTCGCGATCCCTGGTCCCAACAGGAGATCCGGGATGAAGGTCGAACTAACCGGACTCAATATTGGATCCAAAGATCCAGGGATTCCACGTCGTTGATCGGCGGACGGAGCCCGCCCTGGTGCGTCTTGTCAACCAGCTGTGGGTGGGACGCACAGTCTTGACGCCCCTATTCCTGCCTGGACGCGCTCGCCGTTCCGTCGAGGAGCATCGGGCATTGATCACCGCCTTACAGGAACGGAACGCCAAGAAGGCCGTCACTGCCATGCGCACCCATATCGAACAGGCCGCGGAAGAATATTTCAACAGGCGCTCTCGCTCGGCACAAAGCAAGAAGGATACGTCCATCTTCTCGAGCCGACCCTGAAGGCTGATCAACCAGCCGTCTCTGGCAACTGGTGAACGCGACCCCTGAGAGGTGACGAACGATGGATGGACCGGTCATTGGCTTCATAGGTGTGGGCACCATCGGCAAGCCCATGGCGACGAGGCTGCTCCAGTCCGGATTTCGCCTCATTGTGCATGATGTGAACCCTGTCCCCGTGGCCGATCTGGTCCGGCAAGGTGCCGGATCCGCAAGTTCTCCTCGCCAGACGGCGCAGGAATCCCAAGTCACGATCCTCTCCCTTCCTTCATACCGGGAAGTCGAAACCGTGGTCCTTGGCGACGGCGGAGTCCTGCAGGGTCTCACCCCCGGCAAGGTGCTGATCGATATGACCACCAGCTTGCCCACGGTGACGCGCCGGATTGCGCCACTGATCTCAGGCCCGGGCGCTCATCTCTTGGATGCGCCGGTCAGCGGCGGACCCGGACGGGCAGCCAAGGGGGAGCTGAGCATCATGGTGGGAGGCGCGGAAGAGATCTTTCAACAGGCGCGTCCCATCCTGGAGACCATGGGCAAACATGTCGTGTACACGGGTGGAACAGGGTGCGGGCACATCTGCAAACTGGTCGCCAACCTCATCGCCGGCGTCAACATGGCGGTGCTCGCGGAGGGGCTGCTGCTGGGCGTGCGCGCCGGCGTAGATCCCCAAGTCCTCATTCAGGTGGTCAGTGGCAGTAGCGGCCAGAGCCGGATGTGCGACGACCGGGCCTGGCGCATTCTCGAAGGCTCCTTCGAACCGGCGGCCGGCCGCGTCGACATTCTCTATAAGGATCTGATCACGGCGCGGACGCTGGCCGAGGAGATACGGTCGCCGATCCCGGTCGGCACCCTGGTGGCTGAACTCTATCAGGTGGCCCGCGCCATGGGCCGGGGCGAGTGGGACCTGGCGGCCATCGGGACGGTGTATGAGCGCATGACCGGCATTCTCGTGAAGGATCGCGCAAGGGCAGGCCTCGGCGCTGTTTGAGGTAAAATCGCAGACACACATGGGGGGGATGGGAGATGCGGTCCTGCAGCATTCGGTGGAGGCCATGTGCCGGCGTGATCGCGCTCGTGATGCTCGCAGCCGTGCTGGGCACAGCGCTGCCCACGCTCACCGCTCCGGCTATGAAAACCCTCGTCATCGCCCAGGGGGGAGAGCCGACCTCGCTGGAACCTCACAACACCACGGACATCGGGTCGGGGATGATCCGCACGTCCATGTACAACAACCTGGTTGTCTGGGACAAGAAGATGACCAAGATCGAACCGGAGCTGGCCGTCTCGTGGGAGGTGGCCAGGGGTGGGACGGTATGGGAGTTTAAGCTGCGTCGCGACGTCAAATTCCACGACGGGACCACGTTCAACGCCTTCGCCGTCAAAGCCAGCTTCGACCGCCTCCTCGACCCGAAGCGAAGCACCACGGCCGCCCAGCCCGAACAGGGGCACATCAAGAGCGTTGAAGTGGTGGACCCGTACACCGTGCGGCTGATCACGGCAGAACCGTTCGGCCCCATGCTCCAGCATCTGGCATCGTCTTCGGGCGCCATTCCCAGCCCGGCCGCGGCGCGGAAATGGGGGGATGATCTGACGCTGCATCCCACCGGGACCGGACCGTTCAGGTTCGTGGAATGGATCAAGGGCGATCGCATTGTCATGGAGCGAAACCCCACGTACTTCAAGGGCGCTCCCCAGGTCGACCGCCTGATCTACCGCATCGTGCCCGAGGCCGCCACCCGCGTGGCGATGCTGGAGACGGGCGAGGCGGATGTGGCCCTTGGCCTGTCCGTGACCGACGCCGAACGCCTGCGCAACCACGCCCAGGTCGGCGTGATGCAGGACA
The DNA here is from genome assembly GCA_016210785.1 of Armatimonadota bacterium. Classification (GTDB taxonomy): domain Bacteria; phylum Sysuimicrobiota; class Sysuimicrobiia; order Sysuimicrobiales; family JACQTN01; genus JACQTN01. The sequence goes on along the minus strand of JACQTN010000274.1, from coordinate 13,832 downwards.
TCCAGTCTCGCTCCGTGACATTCTGGATCAACGCCGACCGGAAGCCCTTCGACGACCGCCGGGTGCGCCGGGCCCTCAACCATGCGGTCAACCGGGAGGAGATCATCCGCTTCGTGATGCGCGGGATCGCCTCGAAGCCAGCCTGTTCCTACTTCCCGCCGGGAGTCTTCGGATACGATGCCACGGCGGCAACATGCTACAACTACAGCCCCGACCGGGCCAGGCAACTGCTCGCGGAGGCGGGCGTGTCGGCGGGGACGGAGGTCACGCTCTCCACGCCTGTCGGACGGTACCTCATGGACAAGGAGATCACCGAGGCCGTGGCCTCCCAGCTCCGCAACAACGTGGGCCTCAATACCCGGGTGCAGACCGTGGGCGACTTTCCCACCTACCTCACGCGGGTCCTGGCGGAACCCACCATGAACCTCGGCTTCTGCTCTCTCATCTCTCCCCCACAGGACGGCCACTTCATGACGAGCGTGTATTTTGGCTCGGATCGGGCGGGCAAACCCCACAACTGGTCGCGAACGCGGAACTCCCGCGTCGACGAGCTGATCCGGGTTGGCCGGACAAACACGGATCTCAGGATCCGCCAGCAGGCGTATGCCGAAGTCCAGAAGATCACCTCGGAGGAAGCGTACTGGCTGATGCTCTGGAATGAGGTCGCCCTGACGGGCGCGCGCAAGACCGTGCGCGGGGTCGTCCTGATGCCCAGTGGGTATCTGAACGTCCGCGACGCGTCCAAGCAATAGCGCGAAGGAGGTCGTCGCCGCGCATGCGCAGGCTCGGCGTAGACACCGGCGGGACATTTACCGACTTCGTGCTGCTGGATGACGAGACCGGGGTGGTGCAGGTGTGGAAACACCTCACCACCCCCGAGGACCCTTCTATCGGCATCCTGAAGGGCAGCGCCGAGTTGCTCGCCCAGCATGGCGTGCGTTTCAGCGATGTCGCCCAGGTGGTCCACGGGATGACCATCGGCGCCAACGTGGTCATCGAGCGCAAGGGGGCCAGGACGGCCCTGATCACCACCAGGGGATTCCGGGATACGCTTCACCTCGGCAGGCAGAAACGATACGATTTGTACGACCTCTTCATTGACAAACCGACGCCTCTCGTGCCCCGATACCTTGTGAAAGAGGTCAGCGAGCGTATCGCGTACGACGGTCGAATCCTCACTCCCCTCGATGAGGGAGAGGTGCGCGTCATCGTGCGCGACTTGCTCAACGAGGGCGTGCGCTCCATCGCGGTCTGCCTGCTGCACGCCTACGCGAATCCCGTCCATGAGCGCCGCATCGCAGAGATCATCAAGGAGGAGGCGGGCGATCTGGCTGTCTCGCTGTCATCAGAGATCGCTCCCCTGTACCGCGAGTACGAACGCACCAGCACCACGGTCATCAATGCCTACATCATGCCCGCGGTGAGAGATTACGTGGACCGGCTCACTCACAGCCTCCGCGAGGAAGGGCTGGAGGGCACCGTCTACCTCATGCAGTCCAGCGGCGGAATCGGGACAGCAGAGACCATGGCCAGGCAGCCGGTGAAGGCGATCGAGTCCGGGCCGGCGGCCGGGGTGCTGATGGCCATCGTCTACGGCCGGCTGGCGGGAGAGCGCGACGTGATCTCCTTCGACATGGGGGGCACGACGGCCAAGGTCTCGCTCATCGAGCGTGGCCGGCCCCACGTCAGCGACGAGTGCGAGATCGACAAGATCCGGCTGCGTCCCGGCAGCGGCCTGCCCGTGAACGTGCCCACCATCGACATGATCGAGATCGGGGCGGGTGGAGGCAGCATTGCGCAGATCCACCTGGGCATCATCAAGGTCGGCCCGGAGAGCGCGGGCGCGGACCCCGGTCCGATCTGTTACGGGTTCGGTGGCACGAGACCCACGGTCACCGATGCCGACCTGGTGCTGGGCTATCTGAATCCTGACTACTTCCTGGGAGGACGCATGCGTCTGGACGTGGACGGGGCGCGCCGGGGCATCGAGGAGTCGATCGCCAGTCCATTGGGCCTCGATGCGATTCGGGCCGCGTGGGGCATTCACGAGATCGTCACGTCCAATATGGCCGCGGCGACCCGTGCCGTGTCGGTGGAGCGCGGGAGAGACCCGAGGGATTTCTCGCTCGTGGCCTTTGGGGGGGCCGGCCCCATCCACGCCACGCGGCTGGCCAGGATGATCGGGATCAGGAGGGTCATTCTCCCCGCCGCCGCGGGTGTGGCGTCGGCGCTGGGACTCCTGGCCGCCGATGTCAAGTTCGAACTGGTGAGAACCTCAGTGGCCCGCTGGGAGCAGGGGAGCCTGGACCTGGCCAATGAGCTGTTCCGGGACCTGGAGGAGCAGGGCCTCGCGCTCCTCCGCCAGTCCCTGGCGCGAGGAGACCAGCTCCTGCTTCGGTCCGCGGACATGCGGTACGTGGGCCAGGGATATCAGGTCAACATTCCTGTCCCCTCCGGTCGTCTGAGCACCGAGCACCTCGCCGCCCTGCGCCGCGCGTTCGATGACACCTACGCCACCATCTACGGATACAGTGACGCTTCCGCGACGCTGGAGGTGGTGAACTGGAAAGTCACCGCCGTGTCTCCGCAGCGAGAGATTTCCCTGCCCACGTTCGAGCGAGCCGGGCGCAATCTTGGCGACGCCGCAAAGACTGCCCGGCCGGTGTACTTTCCGGAGGCCGGAGGTTTTGTGGAGTGCGCGGTGTACGATCGCCATCACCTGTTCGAAGGTGCGGCGATTTCGGGGCCAGCGGTCGTGGAAGAGCGTGAGTCAACAACTCTGCTATTGCCGGGGGATGTAGGCACAGTGGACGTGTACGGCAACCTCATTGTCACCGCCAGCATGGGGGGATAAGATGGCCGAGATCGATCCCATCACGTTGGCCGTCGTCTGGAACAGCATGATCAACATCTGCGAAGAGATGGGATACGTGCTGTGCCGGACCGCCTATTCCGAGGCGGTGCGCGAGGCTCAGGACATGTCCACGGCGCTGTTCGACCCTCAGGGGCGGCTCGTGGCCCAGGGGGTCTACACACCAGGGCACCTGGGGGCGATGCGGTTTGCGCTGGGGCACGCCCTGCGGGCCTACCCGGCCGAAACTCTGCGGCCCGGAGACGGCATCCTCTTGAACGACATCGCCATGGGTGCCGGCCACCTGCCCGACATGTTCTCCTTCACTCCCGTCTTCCACCAGGGGCGTCTTGTGGCGTTCACGGGCAGTTCCGCCCATCACATCGATGTGGGCGGAGCCGCGCCCGGCTCGCAGGCCGTGGAAGGCATCGTGGACACGTATCAGGAGGGCCTGCGCATCATCCCGGTCAAGTATTTCGAGAACGACCGGCCGGTGGAGCAGGTGTTCAAGTTCATCGAGGCCAACGTGAGGGTTCCGGAAAAGGTCGTCGGGGACATCAAGGCTCAGATGAACGCCAACCGCATCGGCGGCCTGCGGATCTGTGCGCTCATCGAGAAGTACGGGCTGCCCACATTCAACCAGTGCCTGGAGGAGATGATCCGCCGGTCCGAGGCGGCCATGCGCGCCAGCATCCGCGAGATCCCCGACGGCACCTACGCCTTCGAGGACTACCTGGATGATGTGGGCAGAAACACCGACCCGGTGAAGGTCCGCGTCACGGTGACCATCGAAGGCGATGAGGTGGCCGTCGACTTCACGGGCAGCGGTCCTCAGACCGAGTCGGGCATCAACTGCTATATCAACTTCACCTATGCGTACGCGCTCTACTCCCTGCGCTCGTTGACCGATCCCACGATACCGCAAAACGAGGGGTGTTTCCGTCCGCTCAAGGTTGTGGCGCCGGAGGGCTCCTTCTTCAACCCTCGACATCCGGCTCCCGGCGGCGGCCGCGCGATCATCGCCAACCGCATTGTCGACTGCATCATGAGCGCGATGTCCCAGGCGCTGCCGCAACGCGCCATCGCGGCCTGCTCCCACTTCAGCAACGCCACGGTGGGCGGCCTGGATCCCAGGACCGGTCGTCCATTCGTGTACTACGATCTCCTCATGGGTGGATTTGGAGCCCGGCCGGTCAAAGACGGGATCGACGGCATCGCCTCCGGGTTCAACACGGGCAATATCCCGGTGGAGGTCTACGAGATCAACTATCCGGTCCTGATCGAACGTCAGGAGTACATTCCCGATTCTGCCGGGGCAGGCAAATACCGCGGCGGCACGGGGATTCGCAAGGACGTCCGCATCCTCACGGAAAAGGTTCGCCTCACCTGTCTGAGCGACCGCCAGAGATTCGTCCCGTTCGGCCTCTTCGGGGGGGGACCGGGCGCTCTGGGTGCCACGATTCTGAACCCCGGCCCCAATGAGACCCGGCTTCACTCCAAGGGTGTCTACCCGCTCCTGCGCGGGGATGTGATCAGCTTTCGCGTCTCGGGATCGGGTGGATGGGGCCATCCGTCTGAGCGGGATCCTCAAGCCGTTCTCCGGGACGTCAGGGACGGCCTGGTCTCTGCGGAACAGGCTCGAAACGTCTACGGAGTCGCCATTGATACGTCGACCTGGACGGTGCTGGCGGAGGAGACCGCCGCGCTCCGCGCCGGCGTGCGGACGGGAGGGCATTCCGGCCGTCGCGGTGACGGCCACTGAGGAGGGTCAGCGATGGATACCAGGCTGGTGAACATGCTGAAGTATGCCAAGATCCCCTTTGAACTGAACGTCAAGCCCGGGGAGAACGTCCTCATCGTCATCGACACCGAGACCGATCCTCTGGCCTGGCAGGCGCTCGCCGCCGCGGGCGTCAGCCACGGTGCGGAGGTCTCGGTGGGCATGATGACTCCTCGTGAAGCCCACGGCTACGAGCCGACCGAGCCCATCGCCCGGGCCATGCTCGCCGCCGACCACATCATGTTGTGCACAACCAAAGCCCTCGCCCACGCGGACGTCAGCAAGCAGTGCCAGCGGCAGGGCAAGGTGATCTACTTCATGGAAGAGGTGACGTACGACATGCTCTCCCAGGGCGCCACTCTCGAAGACTACGCGGAGATGGCGAAACTCGGGCAGAAGGTCATGGACCTGTGGACGACGTCAAACCGCGTCCACATCACCTCGGCTCTGGGGACAGACTTCACAGCCAGCCTCGAGGGGCGGCGGGGATTGTACATCGCGGGGAAGGCGTTCCGGAACGATCAGCTCCAGATGTGCTGCTGTGCGTTTCCGGACGGGGAAGCCGTCATCGCGCCGGTGGAAGGCACCGGCGAGGGGACCGTGGTGTGGGACACCACCGTCCACTCCGTGGGGCTCCTCAAGGAACCCATGGTGCTCACCATCAAGCGGGGCGTGGTGGTCAGTATCGAGGGTGGCTATCAGGCCCAGCAGTTCAAGGAGATCCTGGACCGGCAGAACGATCCCAACTCGTTCAAGTTTCCCGCGGAGATCGCCATCGGCCTCAACCCCAAGGCCCGCATCACCGGGATCTTGCGCGAGGACAAGAAAGCGCTGGGCACCTGTCATCTCGCCGTGGGCACGAACGTGGATTTCGGCGGCACGGTGAAAGCCAAAGTCCACATGGACGGTTTGATCCGAAAGCCGACGGTGGTCATGGATGATGTGGTCGTGGTCAAAGACGGCAGACCCATGGTGTGACCCTGTCGAAACATCCCGACGACCCTGCAGCTCAGGGACGGTCCGCGGATGTCTCGACAGGGTCAGTGACGGGAGGGAGGTCGCGACATGGATCCCCGGATGATGCATCTGGCGCAGTACGTCAAGGTTCCCATCGAACTCAACGCGAAGCCGGGAAACAAGGTGGTCATCATCACGGACACCAACATGGACCCGCTCCTCTGGCAGACGGTCGCGGCCGTCGCGGAGAGCCGCGGGGTCGAGGTGAGCCTGTTCCTCATGACACCCCGGGCCGCCTTTGGCATCGACCCCACACCTCCGATCTCCGCGGCGGTGCGGGCGGCGGATATCATGGTCGACATGACCACGCGGGCCCTCGGACATGCCGCCATCTGCGATGAGATCCGCAAAGCCGGCAAGCAGGCGATCTATATGAATGGGGCGACCTACGACATCCTCTCCAGCGGCGCGGCCACCGCCGACTATGCCGCCATTGAGCAACTGGGGCAGACGCTGATGGCGTTGTGGACGGAGTGCAAGGAGGTTCGGGTCACGTCCAGGCTTGGCACCGACCTGGTGACCAGGACAGACGGACGGAAAGGCTTCTACATGGCGGCCCGCAACCGCTGGCTCGCCGACGGCCGCGTGCTCGACGCCGCGTTCCCGGACGGGGAGTCGGGCATCGTGCCCCTGGAGGGCACCGGCGAGGGCATCGTGGTCTGGGATACCACCGTCGAGCAGATCGGCTTACTGCAGGAGCCGGTGAAGCTCACGGTCAAGAAAGGATGGGTGGTCGACGTTGAGGGGGGTGCCCAGGCCCGGCAGATCCGGGAGCTCCTGGAGCAGCACGGAGACCGCAACTCGTACAACTGCCCCGCCGAGATTTCCATTGGCACGAATCCCAAGGCCAGGATCACGGGCTCCATGCGAGAGGACAAGAAGAAGTGGGGAACCTCTCACATCGCCTTCGGCACCAATAGCGAAGACGGCGGGGTCATCCGCGCCAAACTGCACATCGACGGGTTGATTCGAGAACCCACCGTCAGCATGGATGGCCGGGTCGTGGTTCAAGACGGCGCGATCAAGGTCTAGGACGATCGCGCCAGCGTCTGCTTCTGGTTTCGGACCTGGTCTAGGCCAAGGAGGCACTCGAAGGCCAGATGCTGGCGTTCATCGTCCGGCGACTGCTCAGCCTGATCCCCGTTCTGCTCCTGATCACGCTGGCGGTCTTCCTCTTGATCCATATCGTCCCCGGAGACGCGGCGACGTACATCCTGAGTGAAGGATTTGCCACCGCCGAGGACGTCGACAAGCTGCGACGCGAGTTGGGCCTGGATCAACCGATCTGGGTCCAGTACGTGCGGTACCTCAACGGCATCGCGAGGCTGAATTTCGGCCGGTCCCTCTATACCCGCCGCCCGTTGCTCGACGAGATCACGGCGCGGTTCCCTGCCAGCGTCGAACTCGCCCTGGCCAGCATCGCCATCGCGGTCCTGATCGGCCTGTTCGCCGGGATGATGGCCGCCGTCAGGCACAACACCCTCTGGGACAGGGGGATCACAACCTCTGTGCTGTTCGGCTTCTCCATGCCCGATTTCTGGCTGGGCCTCATGCTGATCTTCCTGTTTGCCGTACGCCTGGGCTGGGTGCCCGCCACAGGCCGCGGAGGCGTCGTCCACCTGATTCTGCCCGCCTTGACGCTGGGCATCGCTTCATCGGCGCTCATCGCACGCATGACGCGATCGAGTCTGCTGGACACCCTGCGACAGGATTACGTGCGTACGGCGCGGGCGAAAGGTCTCGACGAGCATATCGTCCTGTTCAAACATGCCCTGAAGAACAGCCTGATCCCCACCGTCACCGTCGTGGGCCTGCAATTCGGCACGATGCTGGGCCGAGTCGTTGTCACGGAGTCCGTCTTCGCGTGGCCGGGCATCGGCCGTCTGCTGCTGGATGCCATCAATGCCCGCGACCTTCCGCTGATCCAGGGGATCGTGCTGGTCATCGCCACAAGTTTCGTGCTGATCAACCTCGCCGTCGATATCCTCTACTCGTACCTCGATCCGCGGATCAGGTATCACTGAACCGGGAGCACGATGACCACGGACCTCAGCATTGAGATGGCACCGCGGCGGAGACCCCGAGCGCCGGGGCGTGTCACGTTCTGGCGCGCGTTGACGGCCGATGGCGGGGCATTGCTGGGAGCCGGCATCGTGTGCCTCTTCATCCTGGTGGGCATGTTCGCCCCAAGGCTGTCCCCGTACGACCCCCTCGCCTCTCACCTCCCGAACTCTCTCCAGAAACCCTCGCTGCGCCACCCGCTGGGGTTCGATGAGTTTGGCCGCGACATTCTGAGCCGCGTCATGCACGGCTCGCGGATCTCCCTGCTCATTGCGCTCGGGGCAACAGGATCGGCGTGCATTCTCGGGGTCTCCATCGGGCTCGCGGCGGGCTACCGCGGCTCCTGGGTGGAGAATGTCGCCCTGCGCCTCACCGACGTCATGCTGGCCTTCCCCGGAATCCTCATGGCGCTGGCCATCATCGCGGTCCTGGGCCGCGGCACCGGGAACGTCATGGTCGCCATCGGGATCTACTTCACTCCGTTCTACGTGAGACTCGTCCGCGGGCTCGTCCTCTCGGTGAAAGAACGGGACTATGTCGAGGCGGCACGTGGGGTGGGCGCGACGGACCTCCGCATCCTCTACCGCCACATCGTGCCCAACATCCTCGGGCCCGTCATTGTTCAGACCACCCTCAACATCGGTGCGGCGATCCTGATCACGTCCTCGCTGAGCTTTCTCGGCCTTGGGGTGCAGCCGCCCACTCCCGAATGGGGAGTGATGCTCGCGAATGGACGCACCTACCTTCGGGTCGCCCCTCACGTGGCGACATTCCCGGGGCTCGCCATCATGCTGGTTGTCCTCGGATTCAACCTCCTCGGCGACGGGCTGCGCGATGCTCTGGATCCCACGCTGAGAGGCCAGCGCGGCACATGACGGATCCTCGCGCCACCGCGCCGTCGTCCAGGACATCTCGGGACAGGGGCACGGCACCGCCAGCACCCCGCGTGCCCATCGGCACGCTCCTCGCGCTTGCGTTCATCTCGGGCGGTGCGCTGATCGCGGAGGTCACCCTCACGCGATTCTTCTCCTTCATCCTTTCGTACCATTACGTGTTCGTCGTGGTATCGATCGCGGTCCTCGGCATGGGGATGGGCGGCGTGCTGGCGCACGGGTTTCGTCGCAGGTTCAGCGGTGACATCCTCGCCCCGGCGGCGCTGGCGTATGCAACCACGATGGGCGCACTTCCCGTCGCGCTCGCCGCTGTGGTCAGAGTGGACGCCGTGGCCCTCTACGCGCTCCTCTCTTTCGTGCCGTTCCTCTTCGCGGGCACGATCATCTCTGCGGCGTTCGGCGAGTTTGCGGGGCGCGCCACCATCCTCTATCTGGCGGATCTGGCCGGAGCCGCCACCGGCGCGGGGATCTCCGTCTGGATCCTGTCGCGTCTGGGCCCGGTGAACACCATGTTCCTAGTCGCCGCCGGTGGTGCGGTGGCCGGTGTGCTGCTCAGCCGGACCCGCGGGCTCCGGCGGGCCGGGGCACTGGGTCTCTTGGTTGCCGTGGGGGTGCTCGGGTCGAACATGTTGCGCACGCTGGTGGACGTAAGGCCCGAAGCGGTGGCCTCGTCCAAGGCCCTGTTCCAGGTGCTCAGAGCACCGTCGTCGCGGCTGGCCTTCACGCGCTGGAGCGCCTTCGCCCGGACCGACGTGGTGGAAACCGAGCGCGACGCGACGGAGAAGTTCGTCCTGATTGACGGTGGCGCGAGCTCCAGCATGCGCCGGTTCGGTGGGGATCTTCGCACGGTGCACGATCTCGAAGCGGACCTTGGATTCCTCCCCTATGCCTTCCGCCGGGTAGACACCGCGCTGGTCATCGGACCGGGCGGAGGAAAGGATCTCCTGCTGGGGCTGCTGGGGAACGCCCGGCACATGACGGCCGTGGAGGTGGATCCGGGGACGGTGGCGGCCATGCGTCACTTCGCCCCTTTCAACGGCGCTCTCTACGATCATCCCGCGGTGAGCCTGGCCCTGGACGAAGGCAGGAGTTTCCTCAAGCGCACCCAGGGCCGTTATGACCTGATTTTCCTGGCCCTCGTGCGGACAGGGGCGTCGGAGAGGGCCGGACTGGCGTTGGCCGAGAACTACCTCTTCACCCTGGAAGCCTTCTCCGAATACTTGAGCCACCTGACAGAGGATGGTCTGGTCTCGCTGCGCGTGTACTCCACGCCGGAGCTCGTGCGAGCCTTCACCACCGCGGTGGCTGCACTCGCACGGCAGGGTTACACCGCTGCACAGGCGACCCGTCACCTCGTCGCCGTCACCGATCCAGGACTGCGTGAGGGACCGGAGGCGGCCTATCCCCTGCTCTTGATCAAGCGCTCCCCCTTCACGGCAGACCAGGCACGCCGCGTGGCCGACATTGTCGGCGCCAGAGGTTTCAGCCTGCTCTTCGCTCCACACGTGAAGGAAGAAGGAGCGATCGCCGCGCTGAGTGAGGGCATGCCACTGGAGGCATTCGTGGCCAGAGAGCGACAGGTGGATCTCAGCCCACCTCGGGATGACCGTCCGTTCTTCTACGAGCTCCACCCGGGTCTGCCTGGCCAGATTCGCACCATGGGATGGGGGCTGGCGGGACTGGTCGCGGCCGGCGTCGTATTGCTGAGCCGGCTTTCCCGGGAGCACGGGTCTGACGTGTGGCACTTCGGGGGCTACTACGCGGCCCTGGGCGCCGGATTCATGCTCCTGGAGGTGGCCATGATCCAGCGCCTCATCCTGCTCCTGGGTCATCCTACGATCGCCGTGGCCACAATTCTGGGCGCTCTCCTGCTGTTCGCCGGCATGGGAAGCCTTCTCAGCGGGCTCTTGCAGGAGGGCCGCCTGGCCAGGTTCGCGGCACTTATCACGGTGCTCATCGGGGGGATGTCTCTCGCATACGCAGTGGCCATGCCGGCGCTGGTGACGGCTTTCATCTTGCACACGCTGGGGGTCAGGGTGATTGCGACGCTGGCAGTCCTGCTGCCGTTGGGGCTACTCCTGGGCATGCCCTTCCCCACTGGCATGCGCCTTCTCCAGCACCGTCGACTCGCCTCTCTTGTCACCGCCATGTGGACTACCAACGGCGTGGCCTCGGTCATCGGCGCGGTCACCGCAGTGGCGCTGGCGATGACGTGGGGGTTCACATGGAGCATCGTCGGCGGTTCCCTGTGTTACCTCCTCGCCGGCCTGCTCATCTCGGCTTCGTCGACGGCACCTCGGGGATGACGCCTCAGCACACATGGAGGAGCCGGAGCCCGTCGATAGTGTGGACCCATGCCGCGCCGGGCCTGGCCGCAGAAGCTCGGAGAGGGAGAGGTGGCGGAGGGGGTGGGATTTGAACCCACATGGGACCGTGAAGCCCCGGCGACTTTCGAGGCCGCTGCCCTAGCCGGATTAGGCGACCCCTCCGCGGCCACCACTAATTCTACGCGCCCGTCGCTGGAGATGCAAACGCCGGGCCACGCGAAACTACGGGGGAAACCGGCACGCGCAGCAGCGCCGGGCACGCGCGCGGTGGCGGAAGAACGCGCCGGTACTCTCGCCGCGCCACCGCGCGCCCCAATGCGGCGGTGCGGGCAGGACCCCCGGCGCCGGGCACGGAAGACTCGCCGCGGCTCCGGTCGGGAGCCGGGGAGGAGCCAGACGTGCGGAAGACGGGACGGCCCTTCGTGGGAGGGCGGCATTACGCCGTCTCCTCCGGTCACGCCCTCGCCTCCATGGTCGGCGCGCGGATGCTGGAGCGCGGCGGCAACGCGGTGGACGCCGGCGTGGCGGCCGGCATCGCGCTCAACGTGCTGCAGCCCGACTTCGTCACCTTCGGGGGCGTGGCGCCCATCATCATCTACCTGGCCGCGCGCCGAGAGGTCGTGACCATCAGCGGCGTGGGCTGGTGGCCGAAGGCCGCGTCCATCGCCTACTTTCGGGAGAAGGCCGGCGGCGAGATCCCGCCCGGCGTCCTCCGCTCCCTGGTCCCCGCTGCCCCGGATGCCTGGATGACGGCGCTGCAGCACTTCGGCACCCTCACGCTGGCGGAGGTCCTGGCGCCGTCCATCGAGCTGGCCGACCGCGGCTTTCCCACCCACAACTTCCAGTCCACCAACCTCGCACGCTGGCGCGACGGGTTCGAGCGGTGGCCGAGCACGCGGGCAGTCTTCCTGCCGCACGGCCGGCCCCCGGCGCCGGGGGAACCCTTCGTGGCAAAGGACCTGGCGCGCACGCGGGTCAGGCTGGTGGAGGGTGTGGTGTTGCACCGGGGGGAGGGACGGGAGGGCGCGATCCAGGCGGCGCGCGACCGCTTCTACCGCGGCGACATTGCGAAGACCCTGGTGGAGTTCGCGCGCGACCAGGGCGGTGTGCTGGACCGCGACGATCTGGCGGAGTTCGCGGTGACGCTGGACCCGCCGGTGTCGGTGGAGTACCGGGGCGTGCGCGTCTACGGCTGTGGCCCCTGGTGCCAGGGCCCGGCGCTGCTGCAGGCGCTGGCGATTCTGGAACGCTTCGACCTGGCGCGCGTGGGCCACAATACGACCGATCACCTGCACCTGATGGCGGAGGCGCTCAAGCTCGCCTTCGCCGATCGCGAGCGGTACTGCGGCGACCCGCGGTTCGTGGACGTTCCGCTGGACCGTCTGCTGTCGAAGGAGCATGCCGCCCGGTGCGCGGAAATGATCCGGATGGACCGGGCCTGGGAGGGCCTCCCACCGGTCCGGCCACCGGTGGGGCGCCGCGCCCCCGCCGCGGCGGGTGGTGGCAGCGGCCCAGTGGAAGGAGGCGCCGCAGGCGACGGCTCATCCATGGACACCAGCTACGCGTGCGCGGTAGATGAAGCCGGCAACATCTTTTCCGCCACGCCCAGCGATACCACCTACGATACCCCGCTGGTCCCGGGCCTGGGGTTCGGCATTTCCCCGCGCGGCATGCAGTCCATGCTGCTGGACGACCATCCCAACTCGCTGCAGCCGCGCAAGCGTCCGCGCCTCACCCCGAACCCGGCACTCGCCTTCCGGGACGGCGAGCCCTGCCTGGCCATCGGCACGCCGGGTGGCGACGTGCAGCCGCAGGCCATGGCCCAGGTGATGTGCAACGTGGTGGACTTCGACATGGGTCCGCAGGAAGCGGTGGAAGCGCCGCGCGTGGCCACCTCCGCGTTCCCGAGCACGACCTGGCCACAAAAGTACGATCCGGCGGGACTCAAGGTGGAGGTGGGCGTCGAGGAAGAGGTGCGCGCCGCGCTCGCCGCGCGCGGTCACGCCATCGCCGTCTCCGCGCCCGCGGACGCGTGGCGGATGGGCGGCGTGTGCCTGATCATCAGGGACCCGCGCACGGGCCTGCTGCTGGCCGGGGCCGATCCGCGCCGCGAGTGCTACGCGGTGGCCTGGTAGTCTGCGCGGTTTCTCAGAGGTCCAGCAGCTTCTCCAACCCCACCACCAGATCCGACAACCCCATCACTTTCCGCGCGGCCAGCAACACCCCCGGCATGAACGACTCCCGGCTCGTGGAGTCGTGCCGGATCGTCAGGGTCTGCCCGAGCCCGCCGAAGATGACCTCCTGGTGCGCGACGAGCCCGGGCAGGCGCACGCTGTGGACGCGCACCCGCCCCACGGGCATCCCGCGGGGGTCGCCCACGCCGCCGCCTTCCTGCAACCGCGCGGCGCCCTGGCGCTCGATGACGGGGCGGATCATCTCTGCGGTCTTCAGCGCGGTGCCCGACGGCGCGTCGCGCTTGCGATCGTGATGCAGCTCGATGATCTCCACGTCGGACAGAAACCGGGCCGCGGTCCTGGCGAACTCCATCATCAGCACCGCGCCGATGGCGAAATTGGGCGCGATGAGGCCGCCTAATTTGCGCTCCCGGCACATGTCGCCAAGTCGCTGGACGATCTCCGCGGGCATCCCGGTCGTGCCGACCACCGGCCGCACGCCGTTCTCAATGGCCATGGCGGCGTTACCGGCCGCGGCCTCCGCCACCGTAAAGTCCACCAGCACGTCGGGCCGGGCGGTGCGGAGGATGCCCTGGAAGTCCTCCGTGATCTCGATGCCCAGGGTGCCGATCGCGGCCACTTCGCCCGCGTCCCGGCCGACCTCGTGCCCCTTCTCCGCGGCGCCCACCAGGACCATGTCGGGCTCCCGGGAGACCGCCGCCACCACGG
>JACQTN010000030.1 GCA_016210785.1 Armatimonadota bacterium | reverse complement strand
CATCCGCAGCAGCCGCTCCACGTCGGCTTCGGTCAAGAACAGAGGCATCGCTGTCCTCGCGGGTGTTCCGAGAAGAACTCGAAAGGCATTGAAACCTTCGCGTCTCTCCCCGGCCCTCCTGCCGCGGGATGGGAGGCGGGCTAGTCTGCAAGGTTGGCTGGAGTGACTTTGCGCCACTCCAGCCTTCACCTTGTTTCCGACCGGGGGAGGCCCTTCGCCGGCACGTGTTTCACGGTTGCGAGGAGCGCCCCGCTACCGCGCTCACCGGACTCACGGCGCCCCCATGAACCCCCGCCCGCGATGGTGGGAGTTCCGGATCACAGATGATGCTCGGCCTCGGCGAAGCCGGGCCTGCGCATGACCTTTCCGACACGGGCTCCTGGCCCGCGGTCGCTGCGGAGCCGTGTCGGAAATGCACCAGGAGCGAAACACCTGGAGACCAAGTAACTGGGGCGGGACCGGCAGGAGTGGCCGGATCACGGCACGTAGTACCTAGAGTGTCAACCCGCGACGCATCAGCCCGCGGTCGGGAGCGTCCATGGCCAAGGTCACGCGCTGGACCGACCTCCCCGAGATCGAACGGTTTCCCGGTGTGTTCACCCGGCGCTTCCGGGGCGAGAAGATGCTGGCGATCCTGGTTCGCCTCACCCCGGACGCGCTGGTCAGCCCGCAGTTCCATCCGGAAGAGCAGCTCGTGTACCTCCTCTCGGGCCGGCTCCGGCTGACCGCGGGGGCGACCGAGCACGTCCTGGGCCCCGGGGAGGCCATGCTCATCCCGGCCAACGAGCCCCATTCTGCCCGGGTGGCCGGCGAGGAGCCGGCCGTCTACCTCGAGGTGCTGGTGCCGCCACTGCCCGTGATCCCCGGCGAGGAGGCCTCCGTCCCGCGGTCCCCATCGAACGGTGAAGAAGGAGGAACGTGATGGTGGAGCCCCTGTTCAGGCGCCTGACGTGGGAGGAGGTGAACGGGCGTGTGCGGGAGGGCAGGGTGATCCTGCTGCCGGTCGGCGCCATCGAGCAGCACGGGCCTCACCTTCCCGTGGATACCGACAACGTGGCCGTGGCCAGGGTCTGCACCGAGGCGGCGTCGCGGGCGCCGGATCTTCTCCTGTGCCTTCCCACCGTGCACTACGGGTTCAACGAGCAAGGCCTGGACTTTCCCGGGACCATCTCCGTCACGGAAGATCATTTCATTGGATACTGCTACGACGTGTGCGCCAGCGTGGCCCGCATGGGCTTCAAGAAGATCCTGGTGGTCAACGGTCACGGCGGCAACGTTCCGTTCCTGGAGATCGTAGTGAGGCTCATCACCGCCCGGACCGGGTCGGTCGCGGCGCTGGTGAACTGGTGGGACCTGGCCGCCGATGCCATCGCCCGGCTCAGGGAGTCACCCCACCCTGGCGCCATCGATCACGCGGGTGAGGTGGAGACCTCGGTGTACCTGGCGTGTGACCCGGGGATGGTCAAGCGCGACCGCCTGACCCGCGAGGTGCCGTCCGTCCGCGGGCGCTGGTTCTGGGGCGGTGCCTCTGGCTTCGGCGCGGTGCGGATGATGAATGTGGCCAGCCGCATCACCACCGGCGGCACCTTTGGTGATCCCACGCACAGCTCCGCGGAGAAGGGAGGACAGATGCTCCAGGCGGCCGTGGAGAACCTGATCGACCTGGCGCGGGAGTTCCGGGACCTGCCCATCCAGCCCCGGGTAAGCCACCTGCTGCCATGAAGGTGGTGTACGTTGGCCCTCTCCTGCCCTCATACCTGGCGCGTCACCGCGCCCGGCTTCCCGAGGGGTGGACGTACGCCGCCATGTCGCACGACGACCCCGGCCTTCCCGGCGCGCTGGCGGACGCCGATTTCCTGGTCGTGCTGGGCCCGGTCTCCAGGTCCATGGTACAGGCGGCGCCCCGCCTGAAGTTCATCCAGGTACAGGCGGCGGGGTACGAAGGGGTCGATCTCCAGGCGGCTGCGGCCCGCGGCATCCCGGTGGCCACGGTGGGCGGCGCCGGGGCGGCGTCGGTGGCCGAGCACGCGGTTGTCCTGATCCTGAGCCTCTTCCGCCGGCTGCCGGTGGCGGATGCCGCCATCCGCGATGGCCAGTGGCCGCAGATTCAGTACTTCGACGAGGGGGTGGTGCGGGAACTGGCGGGTGCGACCGTGGGTCTGGTAGGCTTCGGCCACATCGGGCAGGCGGTGGGCCGGATCGTGCGAGGGTTTGGGGCGCAGGTCGTCTACTACCGCCGCACCCGCCTCATCGAAGAACGGGAGCGGGAGTGCGGCGTCCGCTACCTTGCGTTCGACGACCTCCTGCGGACCTCCGACGCGGTGAGCGTCCAGGTGCCTCTCACGGACCAGACACGCGGGCTGATCGACGCCAGGGCGCTGGGCCTGATGAAGCCGACGGCGGTCCTGATCAACGTCTCGCGGGGCGATGTGATGGATGAGGCCGCGCTGGTCGACGCCCTGGCGTCGGGCCGCATCGGTGGGGCCGGGCTCGACGTCTTCCACACCGAGCCCCTACCGCCGGACTCCGCGCTGCGCCGGCTCCCCAACGTGGTGCTCACGCCCCACATCGGCGGCGCCGCGGTGCAGGCCATCGAGCGCATCTTTGACGCCGTATTCATTAACCTTCGGCGGGTGGCAGCCGGCCAGCCGCCGCTGTGGCCGGTGGAGCGCGCGGAGGACTAATGCCTGGCTGCTGAAGAAAGCGTACCATGGATGAGGCCTCGCTTCGGCCTCTGTCCGGCAGTTAATGTGAGTTTGTGCAAGGAGGCTCTTGCAGGAACCCGCGAGAGATAGCCATGGCGCGATTTGTGCTGGAGCGGCTGTCCGGGGCCATCCTGACGCTGGTAATGGTCAGCATCGCCGTGGTCGTCCTGCTGGCCATCGCACCAGGGGACCCGGTGCTGCTCATGCTCATGGGGCGGGACGCGACTCCCGACGCCATCGCCCGGCTCCGCCACGAACTGGGGCTGGATCGGCCCCTGCACGTCCAGTACCTGTCGTTCGTGGGCGGGTTGCTGCGAGGCGATCTGGGCCAGTCGTGGCAGAACGGCGACCCCGTCACCCTGGAGCTGGCCCGGGTGTATCCCGCCACCCTGCGCCTCAGCCTGTGGGCCCTGGGTCTCTCCACGCTGGTAGGGGTGGGACTGGGTATTATCGCGGCGCTGCGCCCGTACACGCTCACCGACACGGTGGCGCGGGCCACGGTGCTGCTGGGCGTGTCCGTGCCGATCTTCTGGCTGGCACTCATGCTCATCCTGGTCTTCTCCGTGCGGCTGCACTGGCTCCCCAGCTCGGGCCGGGGGACCTGGCAGCACCTGGTGCTGCCTGCGACGGCGCTCGCCACGTACTCCGTGGCCATCATCGCCCGCATGACCCGCGCCAGCTTCCTGGAGGTGCTCCATCAGGATTACGTGCGCACCGCCCGGGCCAAGGGTCTCGCCGGCCGCACGGTGGTGCTGCGCCACGCCCTTCAAAACGCCCTCATTCCCATCGTCACGGTGCTGGGGCTGCAGCTGGGGTATCTGCTCGGCGGCGCGGTGGTGACGGAGACGGTGTTCGCCTATCCCGGGCTCGGCTGGTTGATGCTCAACGCCATCGCGTCGCGAGACTACCCGGTGGTGCGGGCGGTGGTGCTGGCCATGGCGGCGATCTTCGTGCTGGTGAACGCGGGCGTGGATCTCCTGTACGCCTATCTCGATCCACGCATCCGGTACGCGTGACCGCCATGCAGCGGACGGGCCGGCTGGACGTTTTCGCCGACGAGCCGCGGCGGGCCGGGGCCGCGAGGCGCCGGGGCCTCCTGTGGGTGATCCTGACCCGGGACCGGGCGGCCGCGGTGGGGGCCGTCCTGATCGCGGGGCTGCTGGCGCTGGCGGTCGTCGGGCCCTGGTTCGCTCCCTACGATCCCACCCGGCAAGACCTCCAGGCCCGGCGCGCCACGGCCAGCCGCGAGCACCTGCTGGGGACGGACGAGTTCGGGCGGGATCTGCTGAGCCGGGTGCTGGTGGGCGCGCGCTACACGCTGGCCGCGTCGGTCGTGGCCGTCGGGATCGGGACGGCGGCGGGCGCGTCTCTGGGGCTGGCCATGGGGTACTTCGGCGGCCGGCTCGACCGGATGGCGACGCGGTTCGTGGACATGCTGCTGGCGTTTCCCTACCTGCTGCTGGCGATCGTGGTGGTGGGCGTGCTCGGCCCGAGCCTGCAAAACGCCGTGCTGGCGGTGGGGATCACCTCGCTGCCTATCTACGTGCGAGTGGCACGCGCGGCCACCCTGGTGGTGCGGCAGCAGGAGTTCGTGGCCGCGGCGCTGGCCATCGGCGGGTCCCACGGCCACACCATCCGCCGCCTCGTGCTGCCCAACGTGCTGGGACCGGTGGTGGTGACGGCCACGGTCGGCATGGCCCACGCGGTCCACGCCACGGCGGGCCTCAGTTTCCTCGGGCTCGGGGCCCAGCCGCCGGTCCCGGAGTGGGGGGCGATGCTGAGCAGTGGTCGAAACTATCTCCTGGATGCCCCCCACGTGGCCACGGTCCCCGGCATCGCCATCGTAGTGGCGATGCTTGGCTTCAACCTGCTGGGGGATGCGCTGCGAGACGCGCTCGATCCACGCATGCGGTAGGCCGGTGGCGAGGTGCCCCGGAGCTGACAGGAGCATAGAAGAAGGAGGAGATGAGATGAGACGCTGGATCGTCGGTCTGGTCGCGGCGGCTGTGATGGCCGCCCTCGCCCTGGGGGTGCCCCCGGCGGCGATGTCTCAACGGCCGGGGGGCACGCTGCGCATGGGCACCGGTGTGGAGCCTCTCAGCCTCGACCCGCACCACTACCGGGCCGGAGGCATTGATCTCGTGGTCATCTCCCTGGTCACGGACGGGCTGGTGTGGATCGACCGTTCCCTGAAGCTCGTCCCGAGGCTGGCCGAGTCGTGGGAGTGGGTGGACACCAAGACGTTGCGTTTCAAGCTGCGCAAGGGAGTCGTCTTCTCCGACGGCACGCCGTGGAACGCCGAGGCCGCCAGGCTGAACTTCGAGCGCATGATGAAGGCGGCCGAGGTGCAGGGCTTCTTCGGGCAACTGGCGGGCGCGGACGTGGTGGACGACGCCACGATCCTGCTGCGCCTCAAGAACCCGTACGCGCCGATTCTGCGGAACCTGGCCGCGCCGGTGGGCGGCATGCTGAGCCCCAAGGCCATCCGTGAGCAAGACCGGACCATGGCCCGCCGGCCCGTGGGCACCGGGCCTTTCGTCGTGGAGGAATGGCTGCCCCGCGAGCGCCTGGTGCTGGCCAGGAACCCTCGCCACTGGGGCACGCCCCCGAAACTCGACCGCATCCAGTTCCGGCCCTTCCCGGAGGAAAGCACGCGCCTTTTGGCCTTCCACGCCGGCGAGCTGGACGTGATCCAGAACCCGGTGCCGAGCACCGTGAAGGCGCTGGAGCGGGACCAGCGCTACCAGGTGCTGCGCGTGACGCAGACGCGCAACCTGTGGATGGGGTTCAAGATGCAGGATCCGCTGGTGGGCCGGAACCTCAAGCTGCGCCAGGCCGTGGCCCACGCCATCAACCGCACGGCTTTGGTCCGCCTGGTGGCGGAGGGGCTGGCGATTGAGGCGCGCTCCTTCTTCCCGACGATCGTTATTCCGCTGCCCCCGTCGGCCTACCCGTATGATACGTCCGCGGCCAAGCGCCTGCTGGCCGAGGCGGGCTTCGCGCAGGGCGTGCGGTTGCAGTTGCGCGCGCCGCAGGCCCGCTACCTGAAGGACCGGGAGATCGCGGAGGCCATCCAGGAACAGTTGAAGGTGGTGGGCATCCAGACCGACCTGAAGATCATGGAGTGGGGCGCCTTCTCCCAGGACTTGCTCAAGCACGAGGGGCAGCAGCTCTGGATCCAGGGCTGGGGCTTCCTGACCGGCGATCCCGACGCGCCGCGCGGCTTGCTGTACTCGGGCGGGCCGTTCAACAGCTTCGGCCTGCGGAACCCAAGGGTGGACAGTCTCTTCGACCGCGGGACCACCACGCTGGACGAGGACCAGCGGAAGACGATCTACGCCGAGCTGGACCGGGTGCTGGTGCGGGAGGAAGCGGTGGTGGTGCCCATCTACTTCCAGGTGGGGTTCTTCGCCATCACGCGGAAGGTGCGCGACCTGTACCTCCATCCGCTGGAGCTCATCGACGTGAGCACGACCTGGCTCAGCCAGTGAAGGTGCCGGTCACCCTCACCATCAACGGGGTCGCGCACGCCCTGGAGGTGGCGCCCAACGCCACGCTGCTGGACGTGCTGCGCCGGGACCTGGGCCTGACCGGGGCCAAGGAGAGTTGTCTCGAGGGGCGCTGCGGCGCGTGTACGGTGCTGCTGGATGGGCGCGCGGTGAACGCCTGCCTGCTGCTGGCCGCCAGCGCGGACGGCCGCGCCGTGACGACCATCGAGGGGCTCGGCAGGGGTGGGGATCTCCACCCGCTCCAGCAGGCCTTCCTCGAGCACGGCGCCCTGCAGTGCGGCTACTGCACGCCGGGGATGATCATGGCCGGCGTGGCGCTGCTGGCATCCGTCCCGCACCCCGACGAGGAGACGATCCGGCGGGCGCTGCATGGCAACCTCTGCCGGTGTACCGGCTACGTG
>JACQTN010000264.1 GCA_016210785.1 Armatimonadota bacterium | reverse complement strand
GTCCAGCGCCCGCCGGATCGCGGCCACCTGCCCGTCCATCATGCCGGACGGGCCGATCAGATCCGCGCCCGCCTTCGCCTGGGAGACGGCGGTCTTCGCGTAGACCTCCAGCGTCGCGTCGTTGTCGATGCTCCCGCCGCGGACGATGCCGCAGTGTCCGTGGTCGGTGTACTCGCACAAGCACAGGTCCGCGATCAGCACCAGCCGGTCGCCGTACTCCGCGCGCAGCGCGGCCAGCGCCCGCTGCACGATGCCGTCATCGGCGAAGGCCTGCGTCCCCTGCCCGTCCTTCTCGTTGGGGATACCGAAGAGGATGACCGCGGGCACACCCAACTCCGCCAGCTCACCGCAGGCGTCTATCACGCTGGCCAGTGTGTGCTGCACTTGCCCGGGCATGGACGTGATGGGGATCGGCTTGTCGATCCCCTCCTTGACGAACAGCGGCGCGATCAGGTCGGCGGCGGAAACGTGCGTCTCCTGCACCATGCCGCGGAGCAGCGGGCTGCGCCGCAGCCGCCTGGGACGCCGGGCCGGGAATCTCATTGTTCTCACTCCCCGCTCACGCGGGCAGGCGTGACGCGCCCGCTCCGGTGGTGAATGCGTCGACTAATGCCTCGACCAGTCCCGCCGCCGTGTACTCCCTGGCCACCACATCCACGCGCAGCCCGAGCCGCTGTGCCGTTTGTGCGGTGACCGGGCCGATGCACGCCACCACCACGCCGTCCAGGTGCGGCCGCAGAGACTCCACCGGCAGCGCCCGCGCGAAGTGCGCCACCGTCGAGGAACTGGTGAAGGTGAGCGCGTGCAGCCCTTTCGCCTCCAGCATCTCCATCACCGGACGGGGATCGGCGGCTTCCGGCACCGTGCGGTAGACCGCCACCACGTCCACCTCCGCCCCCAGCGACCGCAGCCCCTCCGGCAGCACATCCCGGGCCCGCTCCGCGCGCGCCAGCAGGATGCGCGCACCGGCGACCCCAAGCCGCCCGAACCCTTCCACCAGCGCCTCCGCGCGGAACTCGCCGGGGGCGAAGTCCACGCGGAATCCCCGCCGCTCCAGCGCCGCCGCGGTCTCCGGCCCGATGGCCGCCAGGCGCGCCGATCGCAGCGGGCCGGCGTCCGCGCCGGTCTCTTCCACGCGACGGAAAAAGGCACGCACGCCGTTCCGGCTGGTGAAGATCACCCATCGGTAGTCGGAGAGCCGGGCGATGGCACGGTCCAGCGGGCCGTAGTCTGCGGGTGGATCGATGCGGATCGTGGGGAACTCCATGGGCTCGGCGCCCAGTTCCCGCAGGCGCGAGATCAGCCCCGCGGCCTGGTCGCGGGGCCGCGTGACCAGGATGCGCCGGCCGGCCAGCGGAGTCGCGGGAACGCGCGTCGCGTGCGCCATCGGTGTTCGGGATCAGTGCCCGGGCCGGAGGACCTGGTGCTGCTCCTCCAGCCGACGGCGCAGGATTTCGCCGACCCGCACGCCGAGCGCGCGCGCCGCGTCCACCGTCCCGGAGCCCGTCTCGCGCAGCATGGTGCCGCCGTCGGGGGTGACCACGGCCACCTCCAGATGCAGCACGCCGCCGTCCACCGCGGCCAGCGCGCCGATGGGCACGCGACATCCGCCTTCCAGCGTGGCGAGCGCGGTGCGCTCGGCCTCCACCGCCGCGCGCGTGGCGGTGTGCTCGATGGCACGCACGAGATTCCGCACCGCCGCGTCTTCCGTCCGCGCCTCCACGGCCAGGGCGCCCTGCCCCGGCGCGGGCAGGCAGAGGGATGGCTCCAGCCACTGCGCCACGCGCGCCTCCAGGCCCAGCCGGCGCAGCCCGGCGCCGGCCAGGCACAGCGCGTCCACCTGGCCCGCGTCGAGCCTGCGCAACCGCGTGTCGAGGTTCCCTCGCAGCGGCACCATCACCAGGTCGGGACGCGCGTGCCGCAGCATCGCGGCCCGCCGCGGACTGCTGGTTCCCACGCGCGCCCCGTTGAGCAACCCGTCGAGCCCCCGGCCATCCCGCGTCACCAGCACGTCCCGCGGGTCCTCGCGCTCCGGGACCGCGGCAATGACGACACCGTCGGGCTGGCGCGTGGGCAGGTCCTTGAGACTGTGCGCGGCGAGATCCACGGCGCCGTCCAGCAGCGCGGCCTCCAGTTCCTTCACGAAGACGCCGACGGTTGGGAGCTGCTCCAACGGCGTGGTGGGATGGCGGTCCGCGGTGGTGGTGATGGTGCGCAGGACGATCTCAACGCCGGCATGGTGCGCACGCAGGCGCTCTGCGATCCACTCCGCCTGCCGCAGGGCGAGCTGGCTCCCCCGCGTGCCGATGACGAGACGCCTGGCCACGCTCAGCCCCAGTCACCTGGATTCAAGGTGTTTCGCTCGTGGTACATCTCCGACACAGCTTCTCAGCGCTCTCCCTCCGCGCCGTCCTCCGGGAGATCGAACAGGTCGCGGGCGGCCTCCAGGTAGGCCCGCCGGCGCCGGGCGGCGCTCTCCTTCAGCCGCACGATGGGCGTGTGCAGGAGCTTGTTGACCACGGACTCCGTCAGCCGCCGCACCACATCCACTTCCTCCGGCCCCAGCCGGCGCAGCCGCCCGCGGGCGCGCGTCAGCTCCGTTTCGATGATGGCTTCCGCGCGCCGGCGCAGCGCGGCGATGATGGGCGCGGCCTCCAGCGACAGGTGCCAGTCCTGGAACGCGCGCACCGCGTCCTCCACCAGGCGCTCCACCTCCGCCACGGCGTCGCGGCGGGCGCGCAGCGTCTCCTCCGCGATCTGCTGCAGGTGGTCCACGTTGTAGAGGTGGACGCCCGCCAGCGTGCCCACGCCGGGGTGGACGTCGCGCGGCACGGCGATGTCGATGATGAACAGTTGCGAGCCGTTGCGCCGGGCCATCACGCCCCGGACCAGATCCACGCCGATGACCGGGTGCGCCGCGCCGGTGGAGGTGATGACGATGTCGGCCTCCGCCAGGTGCCGGGCGAGCCCGACAAGGCCCACCGCCTGACCGCCGAAGACGGTGGCCAGCGTCTGCGCATGCTCCACGGTGCGGTTGGCGACGATGACCTGCCGGGCGCCGGCATCCACCAGCGACCGCACCGTCAGCTCCCCCATCTTGCCGGCGCCCACGATGAGGATGCCGCGACCGCGCAGTTGCCCGAAGACCCGCCGGGCCAAAGTCACCGCCGCCGACGGCACCGACGCCGCGCCGCGGCCGATGGAGGTCTCATCGCGGGCCCGCTTGCCGATGCTGATGGCCTCGCGCAGCAGCGCGTCCAGCACGGGTCCCGCGGTGCCGGCGGCCTGGGCCGCCGCGAACGCCTGCTTCACCTGCCCCAGGATCTGCGCCTCGCCCACGACCATGGAGTCGACGCCGGATGCGACCCTGAACAGGTGGGCGACGGCCTCCTCATCCCGATGCTCGTAGAGGTAGGATTCGAAGACCTCCCGCGGCACGCGCCGGTCCCTGGAGAGAAATGCCGTGATGGGCTCGCGCACCTCGCCCCCGCCCTGGGGCACCGCGTAGACCTCCGTGCGGTTGCACGTGGACAGCAACATCGCCTCCGGCAGCCCGGTGGCCGCCACGAGTTGGCCCAGCGCCGCCACCAGGTCCGACTCCAGGAAGGCGACCCGCTCGCGCACCTCGATGGGCGCGGCCTTGTGGCTCACTCCGACGACGATCACCATGGCAACGTCACCGCACCGCTACGAAGCTACCCCCGCCGCTACTGCCGGCGCGCCTGCGCGTAGGCGTCCATCATCGCCATCTGCACCTGGTCAAAGAACTCGTCCACCAGCTTGAGCGAGTGGACCTGGCCCTCCGCGGGCAGCGCCCGCCGGACCGACGGCCGGGTGAGACTCTCCACGATCATCCGCCTGAAGAAGAGGAAGGCCTCCGTCAGGTGCGCCGGCGAGAGGCCCAGGCGCGCCACCTCCCTGCCCAGCGCCGACCCGTGGCGCCGGCCCGTCTCCGCGTACTTACGGCCCCGCCGCCCGCCGGCCAGAAACCCGACCAGCGCCCCCATCAACCCCCGGCAACGGTCGCGCGCCGTGCGCCGCGCCGGCTCGTCGAAGGCGCCGAACCAGGGTCGCGACGCCAGCCACTTGCCCTCCGGCCCGGCCAGGTACCCGGTGCTGCCGCGCTGCACCACCTCCGCCGGACGGGTGGCCTTCCAGGAGGCGCGGCCCGCCAGCAGCGCGCGGATCTCCACCTCGCTGAACCGCCGGTGCCCGCCGGGCGTGCGGAAGACCGGCACCTGCCCCCGGTCCGCCCACTGCCGCAGAGTAGACTGGTCCACCCCCAGCATCCGGGAGGCCTCGCCCAGGCTGAGCCACCGGGGACTGTTGTCGGCCGCGCGACGATCCGCCATCCGCACCAAATCTACCAGATTCTTGGGAAAACTCGGGAATCCTTCCACCGTCCTAGGGTATCCAGGGCGCACGGGAGTGACAATCGGCCCCGGATATGAGGGGGGCGTCGGGCGGAGGACCGATTCCAGTGGGGACTCCCGCGCGTCGGGGGCGCGGCGTGTTCCGCCTCAGAGGAGCTTGCTGCCGTTGATCTGCAGCTTGAAGTCGCAGCCCAGGTACTGGGCGGCCCGCCGGCACATCACCATGCGCGACAAGAAGATCTCGAAGTACTCCATCACCTGCGAGATGCGCGTGTCGATGGTCAGCTCCAGGGTGATGGCGCGGCTCACCCCGTCCACGCGGAGGAAGGAGTGCTCCGCCGCGTAGTTGACCCGGTCGTGGATGTCGAAGGTGGTCGGGTCGGGGTTGCGCACGCGCGTGCGATGCACGTCGCTCTTGTCCGCCAGGATCACCGCGGCCCCCACGGGGCTGACCGGATCGCCGCTACCCTCCTCGTGGTTGCCGATGGCCCCCATGACGATGGCGCGCTCCACCGGGCTCATGCCCCGCCGCTGGAGGATGCCGTCCGCCAGGATGGCTCCCGTGTGCTCGTGGTTGATGCGACCCACCAGGTTGCCGATGTCGTGGAGGTAGCCGGCGAGGCCGGCGAGCTGCACGCTTCGCTCTTCGTGGCCCAGCCGGCGCAGGACGTTCTGGGCGATGCTGGCCACCAGGTTGGCGTGCCGCGCCCCGTGCTCCGTGTACCCGATGGCGCCGGTGTACTCGTCCGCCTTGGCAATGAACGCCTCCACCTCCGGGTCGCCCTTCAGGTCCTCCAGGACGACAAGGCGCGGGACAATCCCCTGGTCGGCCGGCTTCGGGCTCTTGGCCATCTCAGGAGGCTCCTTCTTCCTTCCTGGCGCCCTCGTCTTTCCGGGTGCGCACGTAGCTCACCGCGCCCCGGTCAGCCTTCACGCGGAGGTTGGGGGCCAGCTCCAGCGTGAGAGAGTCGTCCTTCACCTCGGCGATGACCGCGTGAAGCCCGCCTGCGGTCACCACCCGGTCGCCCTTCTTGAGCCTGTTCAGCATGTCCTGGCGCTTCCGCCGCTGGACCTGCTGCGGCCGGATGAGCAGAACGTAAAAGACCACGAAGAGCAGGACGTAGAGGACGATGGTTGCCACCTGCTGCTGCTGCAATCCAGATCCCTCCTATTCGTGGGCGGGAAGTTGGTCAGTCTTCTGCGGGACGCCCGGAATTCCTCCCGCACCGGCGGCGCGCCGCCGCGAACGGTCCGTCGAAGATTCACCGGCGCCAACCGCCACAGGGTGGTGGGGGGCTACCAGGTGGTGGTGTACTGCGCCAGGAACGCTTCGCTCCATTGTGCGAAGGTCCCCGCGGAGATCTGCTGCCGGATCTCTTCCATGAGCCGCGTGAGGAAATGCAAATTGTGGAAGGTCGCCAGGCGCGGGCCCAGCATCTCGTCCGCCTTGAACAGGTGGCGCAGGTACGCCCGGGTGTAGTGCCGGCACACCTGACACCCGCACGTCTCATCCACCGGCCGCAGGTCGTCGCGGAAGGCCGCGTTGCGCAAATTGAGGCGCCCCTGCCGCGTGAAGACCACGCCCGTGCGGGCCACCCGCGTGGGCAGCGCGCAGTCGAACAGGTCGATGCCGCGCCGCACGGCCTGCACGATGGTCGGCGGCACGCCGACGCCCAGGAGATGGCGCGGCCGGCCCGTGGGCAGGTGGGGAACGACCGCCTCCAACAGCTCGCAGGTGAGCTCCACCGGCTCGCCCACGCTGAGGCCGCCGATCGAGAGACCGGGGAAGTCCAGCGCGGCCGTCTGCCGGGCGGCCTCCGCGCGCAGGCCGGACTCGAAACCGCCCTGCACGATGCCGAACAGCATCTGCCCGTCGGCGCGGTGAGATTCCCGCGACTGGTGCGCCCACACCATGGTGCGGCGCAGCGCCTCGCGTGCCTCGGCGAGGGGACACGGGTACCCGGAGCACACGTCCAGCGGCAGGATGACGTCGGAGCCCAGGGCCCCCTGGATCTCCAGGACCAGTTCCGGCGTGAGGAAGTGCTCGCTGCCGTCAAACGGCGAGCGGAACAGCACGCCATCGTCGGCGACGCGGCGCAGGTGGGAGAGGCTGAACACCTGGTACCCGCCGCTGTCGGTGAGGATCGGGCCGTCCCAGTGCATGAAGGCGTGCAGGCCGCCGGAGCGGCGGATGAGATCGGTGCCCGGCCGCAGGTAGAGGTGGAAGGTGTTGGCCAGGACCATCTGCACGCCGATCTCTTTGAGGTCCTCGGGCGTCATGCAGCGGACGGTGGCCTGGGTGCCCACCGGCATGAACGCTGGCGTGTCTACCGCGCCGCGGGCCAGCAAGAGCCGTCCACGGCGGGCCCGCGACCGTGAACACGTGTGGAGGATCTGGAAGTGGGCGCTCATCGTCGCACCGAAGTATAGCACACCGGCGCCGCGGGCGCGCGCGGCACCCATCGCAATCTTGCAGGCGGCAAAGGGCGCGATGTAGAATGGGCACGCGGTGGGCGTCGTGCCCGCTGTCACATCGTGTGATTCGCTGAGGGAGGCCCACACCCGTGAGTGAGCAGCCGCCCAACAAGCCCCAGGACACTCCACCGGCCGCGAGCCCGCCTGAGAAGAGTCCCGAGGAGATGACCCGCGAGGAGCGCATCGCGGCCGCTAAGGCCAGGGCGGAGGCCGCGCGCGCCGCGCGGGAGGCGGCGGCGGCCGGCGCAGCAGGCGGCGCGTCCGCGGCGATCCCGGAAACGGCAGCCCCAGCGGCGAGCGCGGGAGCGCCGGCGGTCGAGAAGAAGCCCGAAGAGATGACCCGCGAGGAGCGCATCGCCGCCGCCAAGGCCAAGGCAGAAGCGGCGCGCGCGACCCGGGCAGCAGGTGGTGGCGCACCGGCTCCCGCGGCGGGTGCGGCGGCGCGCCCCGCGGCCGCGGCGGCCGGGGCCGCCGCGAAGGCCGCGCCGCCGGGCGCGATCCCCGTCCCGGTGTCGGCGGGCAACGCCGGCGGCGCGCCCGCGGCGCCGGCCAAGGTCCCTCAGGTCAAGGCCACGGGCACGGTGAACCAGGGCGTCGAGCTCGTCTTCGACAAGAGCGAGGAACCCAACATCAAGAAACTGCTGAACGGCCTGGGCGCCACGCCCAACCCGCTGCGGGGCGGCGCCTGGCAGATCGACTACCGGTACTTCGCGGAGGCCCGCAAGCGCCTGGAGGCCGCGGGCTACCAGATAGAGGCCGTCGACTTCCTGGGACGCCCCCTCGACCGCTGGTCTCCGGAGCGCGTGGGTTGGGTGCGGATGGAGTGAGATGATCATCCGCAGCCACAACGGCGGCTACCTGCTCATCCGGCAGACCGACCATGCCCTGCTGTCGGGCCGGTTCGCGGCCCACTGGGGCAACGAGCGCTTCGCCCGGCCGGAGCCCTTCGAGTCCTGCCACCTGGCCGCGGCGCTGCACGACTTCGGCTGGGGCGCGTGGGAGAAACAGCCAAAGCTGGACCCGGCGACGCGGCAGCCCCTCGACTTCCTTCACGTCAGCGCGCCCGACCACATTGCGCTGTACAGAGCGGGGATCGCGGAGGCGGTGCGGCGCGATGCGTACGCGGGGCTGCTGGTCAGCATGCATGGAGCCGGGTTGTACCGTGGGCGCTACGGCCCCGACCCCCAGTCCAGGATCGCGCGCTCGCCGGACGCTTTGCGGCCAGCGATGCTGGCCTACGTCGCAGAGCAAGACGCGTTGCAGGCTCAGCTGCGCCGCTCGCTGGCGCCCGTCGGGAGCATGGACGAGTTCGGGCGCCGCGCGGAGACCAACCACCGGTTGATGCAGAAGTGGGACCGGCTCTCCCTGTGCCTGTGCACCAGCGATCTCCGCTGGGCGCCGGAGGGGCATCTGGCGCCGTGCCCCACCGGGTACGGCGGCGAGGAGATCACGCTCACGCTCCGGCCCGCGTGGCCGTCCAGCGTGGCGGTGTCGCCCTATCCTTTCGATGTGACGCCGCTGGTGGTCTGCGTGGAGGCGCGCACGATTCCCGCCTCCGCGTGCGCGGACGAGGAGACTTACCGGCGGGCCTACCGTCACGCCGACCGCACCACGCTGACCTTCGAGGTGCACTCGGCCTGAAACGCCGCCCCATCGCGGCGGAACGCGCGGCGCGCGGCCCGACCCGCCGCGCCCCGGCCTGGTTTACCGGCGGCGCCGCCCGCGCGTTACAAGAGCAGCATCGCGTCGCCGAAGGAGTAAAACCGGTACCGTGCCTCCACAGCCTCGCGGTAGGCACGGAGGATCAGGTCGCGCCCCGCAAACGCGCTGACCAGAATGAGCAGCGTGGTGCGCGGCAGGTGGAAGTTGGTGACGAGCGCGTCGGTGGCGCGGAAGCGGTGCCCGGGCGTGACGAAGAGGTCCGTCCACGCGCATCGGGCGCAGACACGCCCGTCCTCATCGACGGCGGACTCCAGCGCGCGCACCGCCGACGTGCCTACGACGACCACGCGACCGCCCGCCCGCCGCGCCGCGTTGATCGCGGCCGCGGCCGCCGCCGAGATCTCGAAGTACTCCGGGTCCATGCGGTGCCGGCGGATCTCCTCCGCCTGGACGGCGCGAAAGGTCCCCAGGCCAATGTGGAGCGTGAGCGTCACGACGCGAACGCCCAAGGCCTCCGTCGAAGCCAGGAGCCCTGGAGTGAAGTGCAGCCCCGCGGTCGGAGCCGCCACGGCCCCTTCCCGGCGCGCGTACACGGTCTGGTAGGACTCCGCCTCCGCCAGCAGCTCCGTGATGTACGGCGGAAGGGGCATTTCGCCAGCCTCGCGGAGAATCTCCAGCACAGACCGGTCGCTCTCGAAGATGATCGCCCGCGTCCCCTCGGCGGTGCGGTCACCGACCACGGCGCGGGAGTTGCCCGGAAAGATGAGGGGCATGCCGGTGCGCAGGCGGCGCCCGGGGCGAACCAGCGCCTCCCAGATCTCATGGCGGGTGATCTCGACTGCCGCGGGCCCGGTCCTTCCTCCGCGCTGCTCCGGCGCCGCCGCACCCAGGGGCCGCAGCAGCAGCACCTCCACCTGTCCGCCCGTCCCCTTCCGGCCGCGCAGGCGCGCGGGAATCACGCGCGTATCGTTGAGGACCAGCACGTCACTGGCGCGCAGGTAGTCCGGAAGATCTCGAAAGATGTGGTGGGCGATCTTTCCCGTCGCCCGGTCCACCACCATGAGCCTCGATGAATCCCGGGGGTCGGCGGGATGCTGCGCAATCAGCTCGCGCGGCAGACTGTAATCGTAGTCCGACAGACGGGACGATCGGCCCGCTCGATCCGCCGGTCGCCCGGCATCTCCGGACACCAGTGGCGCGGACTGCTCGGATGCAGACCCCATGAATGAACCGACGCGTCCGAAGGGACGCTCAGGGACCGTCCAGAGCGATGCCGGTGTAGTAGAACTTCAGGATCTGCTCGAAGGTGCGGCCGGCGAGGGCCTGCCCGCGGGCGCCCCACTGGCACATCCCGACGCCGTGCCCCCACCCCGAGCCGCGGAACTCCAGCGTGCGCGACCCGCTGCCGTCATCGCCGCTCGCCGACACCGCAAAGCGCGTGCTTCGGATGACGTCGGGCCCCACGAGCGTGCGAAAGACCGTCCCGCGCATCTCCACCGCACCCGACCGGCCGATGATGCGCAGGGTGAGGATGCGGCCGGAGGAACTGGCCTGCAATGGCTCTATGGCCGTGATCTCCTCCACGGCGATGCCGCCGCGCCGCAGGCGCTCCTCAATCTGCAGCGGCGCCAGACGCGCCACCCATTCCCGGTACGGGGAGTCCCCGTCGTACGGGCAGGCGACCCCGCGCAGATACGGCGTGTTGCCACCCCACACCAGCGCGGCGTCCTCGGTGTACCCGCCGGCGTCGGCGTGGAAGACGGCCAGGATCGGCTGCCCCAGGTAGGTGATCACCAGCCCGCGCGTGGCGTCCACCGCCGCGGTCGCCGCAGGATGCTCAGCCGGGATGCCGCCGTACACCTGGGTGTCGGTGGTGGCGCGCACGTCGTAAACTTCCGCGCGGAAGCGGCCGGTGGCCATGCTGTACAGCGCCAGGGTCCGCGCCGCGACGGCCTGCGCCTTGATCGCCTCCGCCGGCCAGTTGGGGTTCATCTCCGAGCGCACGACGCCGTACAGGTATGGCTCCAGGTCCAGCTCGTTGATGAGCGTGAGCCGGCCCTGGGGAGTGCGCCGCACTTCCATGATCCCGCGATACGTCCGGCCGGCGGCGCCGAGCCGCGTGCCCTCCGCCGGCACGAACCGCACTACCGGACCGAAGGACTCTCCGCCTTCCACCTCCACGCCGGACGCCCCCGGTCGCAGCGTCCACGCGCCGCGCTCCAGCGGCACGGATCGGGCGGACGCCGCGTCCACCAGCGACGCGGGGCCGTCCGCGGTCACGGCGACCGCGAGCTGGTTGAGCAGCAACCCGACCCGCACCGTCACGCCCGACACCGCGCTCAACGCCACCCCGCGCGGATGACCGCCGGCCGACAGCAGCAGGATGGCCGCGCCGAGCGCCAGCAGGAGCGCCGTGCGCCGGAGGGGAGACCGCCGCATCACCGGCGCGCCAGCAGGAGGTTGAGGATCACGGTGAGCAGCACGCTGAGCAGCAGGCTGGTGACGATGGGAAAGTACAGCGTGAAGCTGCCGCGCTGGATCGTGATGTCTCCCGGGAGCCGCGGCATGCCCAGCCGCCCCGCCAGCATGACCAGGCCGCCCAGGGCCACCAGGAAGATCCCCAGCGTGATCAGGGTGCGCCCCACCGGCATCATGTCGAGCATGGCTCCTTATGCTTACCACAGGTGCCCCTGCCCCGGCTTGCCCCGCCCCGCCTCGCCGCCTTCTCGCGCCCCGCGGCCGTGGTTGCGCTCCGACAGCGCAAAGCCCAGGTGCTCGGCCGCCGCCACGGTCACCCGCCGGCCGGCAGGGGTGCGGGTGAGGAACCCGATCTTCAGCAGGTACGGCTCCACCACGTCCACCAGCGTATCCACCTCTTCGTTCAGCGTCGCCGCCAGCGCGTCGATCCCCACCGGCCCGCCCTCATAATTCTGGATGATCGTCCGCAGCAGGTCCCGGTCAAGCCCGTTGAGGCCCATCCCGTCCACGCCCTCGAAGTCCAGCGC
>JACQTN010000269.1 GCA_016210785.1 Armatimonadota bacterium | reverse complement strand
GCGCAGGGCGGACCCATCCAGATCCAGCAGGTCGCGCTCCTGCACCAGAAATCCTCCGGCCACCGAGCGCACTTCCCAGCGCGGCAGGGACGCCGCGCCGGGCACCTCCACCAACCGCAGGTTGGGTTTACCGCGGAACACCTCCAGCGCCCCGGCCTCATAGCCCGGCGCGATGACGACTTCCGTGAAGAGCGCGGCGATCTCCCGCGCAGTCGCCGCGTCCACCGGCCGGTTGCAGCCCACCACGCCGCCGAACGCGGAGACCGGATCGCCCTCTTTCGCCTTGCGGTAGGCCTCGGCCAGGGAGGCGTCACACCCCACCCCGCACGGGCTGGCGTGCTTGATGATGGCGATCGCTGGCGTACTGAACTCGCCCGCCAGCGCCCACGCCGCGTCCATGTCGGCGATGTTGTTAAACGACAGGGCTTTGCCCTGCAGCAGCACGTAGTTCGCCAGCGGCGCGCCGGGCGTGCGCAGGTCGCGGTAGAACGCCGCTTTCTGGTGAGGGTTCTCTCCGTAGCGCAGGTCCACCGTCTTGTCTAGCGCCAGGGTGAGCACGGGAGGCAGGTCGCCCGCCCCTCCCTCCAGCCCGTCGAAGTACGCGGCGATGGCCGCGTCGTAGGCGGTGACGCGCCGGAACGCCTCCGCCGCCAGCCGCCGGCGCGTGGCGTCGCCCAGCCCGCCCCGCCGCAGCTCTTCCAGGACCGGCGCGTACTGGACCGGGCTGCTCACCACCGCCACCGCCTGCCAGTTTTTGGCCGCGGCCCGCAGCAGGGAGACGCCGCCGATGTCGATCTCCTCCATCGCCTCGCCCACCGTCACGCCCTCCCGCGCCACGGTCTCCTCGAAGGGATAGAGCGTCACGGCCACCAGGTCGATGGGGCCGATGCGGTGCGCGGCCAGCTCCTCCAGGTGCGCGGGCTCGCGCCGGGCCAGCAATCCACCGAAGACGGCGGGGTGCAGCGTCTTGACGCGCCCGCCCAGGATCTCGGGAAACCCGGTCAGCGCCGAGACCGGGGTGACCCGCAGCCCCGACCGCTCCAGGAGCCGCGCCGTGCCGCCCGTGGAGATCAGCTCCACGTCCAGGGCGACCAGGCCGCGGGCGAAGTCCACGACGCCGCCTTTGTCCGAGACGCTGATGAGGGCCCGCCTGATGCGCATGTCCTCACTCCTCTGCGCGAACGCGTGTGACTCCTACGCGGACGGGTCTGCCCCCTCCGCGCGAACCGGCCCGGGCCCGCCGCCGGGCGCGGTCCCACCGCTCGCCCCGGCGCCGCCGGGAGTGGCGCCGACGGAGGCGGAATCGGAGCCGGACGCCGCGGTGAAGGGCGGGATAGGCGCGCCCAGGATGCGGACCCGCCTCCCCTCCACCACCAGGCGCCCATGGGCAAACAGGTGGATGGCCAGCGGGTAGAGCCTGTGCTCTTCGCGCACGATGCGGGCGGCAAGAGCATCGGGGGTGTCGTCGTCCAGCACCGGCACCACGGCCTGGAGGATGATCGGCCCGCCGTCCACCGCCTCGTTCACGAAGTGGATGGTGCAGCCAGAGACACGGGCGCCCGATTCCAGCACCGCATGGTGCACGTGCTCCCCGTACATCCCCTTGCCCCCGAAGGCCGGGAGCAGCGCCGGGTGGATGTTCATGATCCGCCCGCGGTACTGCGAGACGAAGCGGCCGGTGAGGATGCGCATGAAGCCGGCCTGGCAGACCAGGTCCACCTGATGTGTGCGCAGGACTTGCAGCATGGCGTCCTCGAACGGCTCGCGAGACGGGAAGCGGCGGTGGTCGATGGCCACGGCGGGGATGTTGCGGGCGCGGGCGCGGTCCAGCGCCGGCGCGTCGGGGTTGTTGGAGATCACCACCGCCACCTCCGCGCCGACCCACCCCTCCGCGCACGCGTCCATGATGGCCTGCAGGTTGGTGCCACGTCCGGAGACCAGAACACCGACCTTGATCATGGCCTGTCGCCCGCCCCCAACTCTCCCCTCACCCGACACTCGCCCCGCAGCAAGAAGATGCAACCAGCGTCTGAGTCTCCTGACTCTGTCCCTCTCCTCCGGCGGGAGAGGGATGAGAAGAAATCCTATGCGATCTCCACCCCCCGCTCGCCCGCGGTGATCTCTCCGGCGATCCACGCCTCCTCCGAGAACTCCCGCAGGTGGCGGACCGCCCGGTCCGCGTCCTCTGCGGCGACCACCAGCACGAAGCCCACGCCCATGTTGAAGGTGCGAAACATTTCTTCATCCGGTACTCCGCCCGCCCGCTGGATCAGCGTGAAGATGGGCGGCGCGACCCACGTCTGGCGCCGGATGACGGCGCGGCAGCCCGCCGGCAGCGTCCGGATCAGATTGCCCGGGATCCCGCCGCCGGTGATGTGCGCCATGCCCTTGATGGGGACCTCGTCCAGCAGGCGCAGGATCGCGCGACCGTAACAGCGGTGGGGGCGCAACAGCGCCTCGCCCACCGGTTCCCCGGCGCCGGGCACCGGCGCGTGGAGGGAGAGCCGGGCCCGCTCGAAGAGGGCGGCTCGCGCCAGCGAGTACCCGTTGGTGTGCAGGCCGGTGGAGGCCAGGCCGATGACCGCATCGCCGGGGACGATGCCCGACCCGTCCACGATGCGGTCGCGCGCCACCACGCCCACCATGCACCCCACCACGTCGTACTCGCCCTCCCGGTACACGCCGGGCATCTCCGCGGTCTCGCCGCCCACCAGTGCCACGCCTTCCTCGCGGCACGCCGCCCCCATCCCGGTGATCACCGCCTCCACCCCCGCAGGATCGAGGCGTGAGGCGGCCAGATAGTCCAGCAGGAAGAGCGGCCGGGCGCCCTGCACGACCAGGTCGTTGACGGAGTGGCGCACCAGATCCCCACCGACCACCTCGTGGCGGCCGGCCATCGCCGCCACCTTCGTCTTCGTTCCTACCCCGTCCATGGTGGCGACCAGGACGGGGGCGCCGGGATGGTCGCCCAGCGCGAAGAGCGCGCCGAAGGTGCCGATGTCGCTGAGCACGCCGGCGGTGAACGTGGCGCGGATGCGCGGCAGCAGGCGCGCCATGAGGCGCTCCTTCGCCTCGACGTCCACGCCGGCCTCCTGGTAGGTGAGACGCTCCATGGGTGTGCTCACCGGAGTTGCTGGGGAATCTGCGCCTGCCCGGCGCCGGAACCCTGCGCCCGCCCGGCGGCCCCGGCCAGCGCCGGACGTCCCCGCCAGGTCGAAGCTCTCACTAACGCCGAGGTAACACGGCGGCCGCCTCCAGCGCAAACCGACCCGCCTGTGCCCTTACTCGGAGGGGGAGTTCCTCCCCCTTCCGAACCTCCCCCTCCGGCAGAGTGCGCACTTCCTTTGCCTCATGGATGAGCTGCAGGCCGGCGGAGCCGGCCTTCGCAAGTCTCATGTGTCCTCACCTTTGTCTCATCAACCAATCAGTGGCCTACCGCAAGACATGTTCCAGGGCAAACCGGCCCGCCTGTGCCTCCGTGGGGACCGTCGTGGGATAGTGCCCGTCCAGGCAGGCCATGCACAGCTCGCGGCGCGGCAGGTCCAGGGCCTCGGCCAGCGCGTCCTGGCTCAGGTACCCCAGGCTGTCCGCGCCGATCATCTCCCGAATCTGCTCCACCGTCTGCGCGCTCGCCACCAGCTCGCCCCGGCTGCTGGTGTCGATGCCGTAAAAGCACGGGAAGCGAATGGGCGGCGAGCTGATGCGCATGTGCACTTCCCGCGCGCCGGTGCGCCGCAGCAGGCGGACGATCTTGCCACTGGTGGTGCCGCGCACGATGGAGTCGTCCACCAGGATGACGCGCTTCCCTTCGATGACCTCGCGCACCGGGTTGAGCTTCACCTGCACGCCGAAGTCCCGCGTCGCCTGGTCGGGCTGGATGAAGGTCCGGCCGATGTAGCGGTTCTTGATGAGGCCCATCTCGTAGGGAATCGCCGCCGCCTCGGCGTAGCCCAGCGCCGCGGACATCCCCGAGTCGGGCACCGGGATGACCACGTCCGCGTCGACGGGATGCTCACGAGCCAGGATGCGTCCCATGCGCTTGCGGGCGCTGTGAACGTTCCGCGCCCGCAGCTGGGTATCGGGGCGCGCGAAGTAGATGTACTCGAAGACGCAGTGGGCCAGCCGCTGGCGAGGGATCGCCTGCAGGCTGCGCAGGCCGCCGGCATCGATGGCCAGCACCTCGCCCGCGTCCACGTCACGCACGAAGACGGCGCCGATGTGGTCGAAGGCGCAGGTCTCGGAGGCCAGCGCGTACCGCTCGCCGGATCGCCCCAGCATCAGCGGGCGAATGGCGTAGGCGTCGCGGAAGCCC
Organism: Armatimonadota bacterium; assembly: GCA_016210785.1. Lineage (GTDB taxonomy): Bacteria > Sysuimicrobiota > Sysuimicrobiia > Sysuimicrobiales > JACQTN01 > JACQTN01. Next base: position 814 of record JACQTN010000269.1, on the reverse strand, counting down.
AGCAGCATCCCGCCCACCAGCACCACCACCGTGTAGGCACCCTCGATGCGCGCCATGGCGTAGGCGGCGGCGTCCTCCGGTGCGGCGGCGGGCGCCGTCGCCATCAGGTGGGCGATGACCTCGCTGTCGGTGGTGGAGGTGAACTGCACGCCCTTCGCCTCCAGCTCCGCCCGCAGCGCCGGCGCGTTGGTGAGATTGCCGTTGTGGGCCAGGGCCAGATCGCCCCAGGGGCTGCGCACGAAGATGGGCTGGGCGTTGTTGAGGCTCGCCGAGCCCATGGTGGAGTAGCGGACGTGGCCGATGCCCAGGTGCCCGCGCAGTCCCCCCACCTGCCCGCGGTCGAAGACCTGGGCCACGAGCCCCATTCCTTTGTGGATCATGACCGTCGTGCCGTCGCTGGTGGCGATGCCGGCGCTCTCCTGGCCGCGGTGCTGCAGCGCGTAGAGAGCCAGGTGGACGGCCGGCGCCACGATCTCGCCGCGCGCGCCGTGGATGGCGAAGACCCCGCACTCCTCCCGCAGCCCGTCGAACGGCCCGCCGTCGTCGAGATCGCACGCAAGCCCTGCGACGCCCGCCGCGGCCTCCCGCCTGCCACCCGGCACCGCCGTCATCACATCCCGCGGATCCCGCTTGCTCCCCCCCTTGCCCGTGTCTTCCACCATCTATCCAGGAAGGTTGGGTGGAATGGCTTTACGCCATTCCACCCTTCACCGTATCTCCGGACGGGGGCGACTCTTCGTCGCCCCCATGACCCCCACCCGCGTCAGGGGGGACACCAACTTAGTAGTGATGCTCGGACTCGGCTCAGCCGGTC
>JACQTN010000266.1 GCA_016210785.1 Armatimonadota bacterium | reverse complement strand
TTTGAGGAGCCTCCCGATCTCTGGAAAACCAGGGGAGTAATGCTGCGGGTCACGCATGGTCCTCACCCGCGTCGTCGTGCGACTCCCCCCATGCGCGTCCGTATCCTAAAGTGGCTCACTTGGTCAAGCTAACCGGTTAGACAAAATCGGAAGGTAGGCTCAACGCCTGCAGGCAAAATACAAATCCTCCCCCCGCTACCAAGCGTAAAGGACAACCCCCAGGCCTGCCGCCTGGGGGTTGTCCGTATCTGCGCGGAGGACGCGCGACTGGGAGGGCACGAACCGTGGCCGGGGCATGGGACCGAATCACAATCGATCCGGCGGTGCTTGGGGGAAAGCCCTGCATCCGGGGGTTGCGGATCCCCGTGGCACTGGTGGTGCAATTGGTGGCGGAAGGGCTGACCCCAGAGCAGATTACTCAAGACTATCCGGAGCTCGAGCCAGCCGATGTCAGGCAGGCGCTTGAGTACGCTGCGTGGTTGACAAGCGAGGAGACTATTCGCGTTCCGGCCAGGCATGGATGAGACTCCTGGCCGACATGATGATCTCTCCACAGGCCGTTGCCTTCTCGCGAGAATTGGGGCACGACGTCGTTCGTCTGGACGAGATTGGTCTGGAGAAGGCCGAGGACGCTGAGGTTGTCGCGGCAGCAAGCCGCCCTGCCAGCATCACCACGCCATTCAGCTCTATCGCCTGGCGCCGGCATTTGCCGGTCAATCTGGGTACACTGGCCGCAGCCACTGGCTGTACTTGGGATTCTGGCCACGCGCGATATTGAAGTAGAGGTCCTGCATGCGCTTGACGACCGATCCGGGTTCGCCGGTCCCGATCGTGTACCTGTCTACGGAGACGATCGGCTGGACTTCGTACCCGGTGCCGCAGAAGAACACTTCGTCTGCGACATAGAGCTCTGTCCGGTCGATCTCTCTCTCCACCACGTCAACATCCAGCTCCGACCTGAACAGTTGCACGAGCGTGCTCTTCGTGATACTCTCCAGAACGCCCGCCGTCGCCGGGGGCGCGATCACCTTCCCGTGCCGGACGATCATCACACAGGCTCCCGGCCCTTCAGCCACCTTGCCATGCGCATTCAGGAAGATGGCGGAATCATACCCGTCAAGCCGCGCTTCCATCATGGCGTAGCGGCTGTTCAGGTAGTTCGCTCCGGCTTTCACCCTGGGCGGCATCGTCTCGTCGCCGATGCGGCGCCAGGAGCTCACGCGCACGTGGATGCCATTCCATAGAGACGGCTTGGCCGGGCGCTCGACTGCTGTAATGACGCAGCCAACCTCGATCCTGGCCGGGTCGAACCCATGATCCTCGCCCATGCCAAAGTACACCTGCGGTCGAATGTGCACGTCGGCGTGGAACGTGTTGGCGCGCAGCAGCTGCACCATGCCGTGGATGAGGTCTTCGGCCGTCCATGTCAACTGCATCCGCAGGATTTTCATGGAGGTGTGAAACAGCCGGTCTGTGTGCTCGGCGCCCTTGAAAACATACAGTTGCCGCCCATCAGGGCTCGCGTATGCGCGTATTCCCTCGAAGACGCTGGCTCCGCGCATGAACCCTTCGGTGCGGACGTGAACTTTCGCGTCCTCCCACGGAATGATCTCGCCGTTCATCCACGCGTAGGCAGGGTTCCCGGACACCGCGGCACCTCACTTTTGAACTGCTCCCATTTCGGCCGATCCGGCTTTCGAGGCAATATTATACTACAACCACTCTGATCTGGCGCCGTCGGGACATATGGGGTCATCGACCGGGTTCTGTTGGACACCGGGGTGCGGCGATGCCGGGATTGCGGTTTCGCAGGGAATCGAGTACCCTGCCTGTGGTCCGTCGAGGCGGTGGCATGCTTCGCCAGGTTCGGGATGAGCCGGCCGGCATCCGGCGGCCGCGTCGGGTCTATTCGCCGGATGCTGCGGAGGTCCCCGACCACGGCGGCCGGGCAGGATGCGCGGCACTCTTCCGCCGGTGTGCGGAGACAATGGGACGAGAGAGGAGGAAGCACAGTGCAGGGAGCTGAGATCAAGCGAGCGCTGCGAGAGGACAAGGTGGTGCTGGGGACATTCGCGTCGGAGACCTGGTCGCCAAACATCGGCCCCATCCTGGCGGCGGCCGGATTCGACTTCATGTTCATCGACACGGAGCACGGGAACTTCGACATGCAGACCGTGACGGCGATCATCTGGGCCGCGCGGGGCGCCGGGATCGCGCCGATCGTCCGGCCGCCCTCCAACGACCGGGCGTCACTGATGCGGCCGCTGGATGCGGGAGCCGCGGGGCTGCTGGTGCCCATGGTGGAGACGAAGGAGTATGCCCAGCAGGTGATCCGGTACACGAAGTATCCGCCGGTGGGTCAGAGGGGCCTGGCCATGCGCCGGGCCCACGCGGGCTACCGCGCCATCCCGGTCGGGCCGTACATCAAGCAGGCCAACGAGGACACGCTGATCGTCGCCCAGATCGAGACGCTGGGATCGGTGAACAACCTGGAGGAGATCCTCGGCGTGGGAAACATCGACGTGGCGTTTGTCGGGCCGACCGACCTCTCCACCACGATGGGCTATCCCGGGCAGCCCACCCACCCGGAGGTGGTCAAAACCATCGAGCGCATCGTGGAGGTGGCCCGCCGGCGCGAAGTGGCGGCGGGGATCCAGTTGATGGACGTGAAGTCGGTGCAGGAGTGGATCCGCCGGGGCGTGCGCTTCATCTCGTACTGCAGCGATGCGATCTTCATCGTGGACAACGCCGCCCGCGATCTGGCGCAGATCAGGGAGGCCGCATAGCCGCAAGGCTCAGCATCCTCTCTCGCCGCCGGATTCAAGACGACAACCTCCAGGCGTCGTGCCTGGGGGTTGTCTCCATCTGGCGCCGAAGGGTGCCGCGCGCCTCCGCGAGACTTTCAGGCGGTGGAACCTTGTTTAGATCTCGGGGCAGCGGTAAAATGTATCCGAAATGCGTACACATGAGCGCAAGAAGCGTACATTGCCTGCACGGCCGCTGGACGCCCTGGCCTCCAGGCCGGCGATTCGCCTTCTGCGGTACCTGTCAACACATCCGGGTGGTCTGACCGGCCGGCAGCTGGCAACATCGGCTGGAGTCCACCCCACCAGGGCCCTGGAAGCTCTTGGAATGCTGGCGAGGCTGGGTCTTGTACAGCGCCGGCGCGCCGGACGAGCCTACCTCTACGCCCTCAACGACGACAGCTATCTCGTCACCGACGTCATCGGCCCGGCGTTCCGGAACGAAGAGCAGTGGCTGGACCGCCTGGGTGCAGAGTTGTTTTCTACCCTCCAGCCCTTCGCCCACGCCGTGGTGCTTTACGGCAGTTGGGCCCGAGGTGATGCGAGAGAGCACAGTGACGTTGACTTGCTGGTCGTAACCGTCACGCCAGATGGGCGCGAGGAAGTGGAGCGGCGTGCCGACGAAGTGCGCGGGCGCCTGAGCGATCGGTTTGGCCGGTTCGTCTCCATCCTGGCGCTGACCGGAGATGAAGTTCGGCGGCGCCTTCGGGCTGGGGACCGGTTGATGCGATCCGTCATGCGAGAGGGCCGCGCGCTGGCCGGGCGAAGCCTGGCGGAGGTGGCCACCGGTGCGTAAGGAGAGGCCGCCGCGTCTTGGAGTCCCCACACGCGACACATCGCCCATGTAGGGAGATAACTATCTTCGGAAAGCTGAGAGCCACCTCGTATCTGCGCTCGAGGCCGCCGCGGCCGGGCGCTGGGATAGCGCGGTGCTTCTTTCTGTGCACGCCGCGATCTCCGCGGGCGACGCCGCCTGCGTTACATGCGCCGGCGTGCGCTCGGTCAGCCAGACCCACATGGATCAGGTTCGGCTGCTTCGACAACTCTTCCCAGGCGACGAAGATGCGAAGAAGGCATCCGATCAGTTGGCGGCACTGCTCGACCGAAAGAACACCGTCGAGTACCAAGCCCGGCTGTGTCGGGCCCAAGATGCACAGGTCGCCGTGAAGCATGCGGAACGCGTGGTGAAGTGGGCGCGGAGGATCCGCCGGAAGTAGTCATGGCGGCCGAATCCCTACGCGGTCAGTCTTCCCTCACCGGCGTGGCCCGCGGCCATGGTGTACGCCTGGTTTCCATTGAGGCAGATGCTCTACAATTGCTTCCTCGTCACGAGTCCGAGGAGGCCAATGGCAACCGTTGACGCGGTCCAAATGACACCTATGATCGCGGCCGTCTGTTCTCCAAGGATCTTCAGGTATACGGCCGCTGCGGAAAGCACTGCTGCCAGACCGACCGCGGCCGCGATTACCAGAAAGAGCCCTCGCTCGACGGTCGCCAGACGAGACCGAAGTTCTTCGGCCTCCCTCCTTCGCATAGGTGGTCACCACCCATCGTGGAGTTGCGATTCCAATGATGAGTCCTGCATCGCTAAGAGTCATTCGAAATTGACTTATTCCCGCTTGCAGCAATACAATCAAGTAGGGGTTGCTACTGCCCCATTTGCGCTAGGCGGCACCGGCGAGAGGAGAAGGAGCGCAGGAAGCCAGAGCGCCTTCGCTATTCCAAGACCAAACTGGCAGCGTGGCCAGGCGTAGAAATATTGACAAGGTCATGTCGGATCCCCGGCTAACAGATCCGCCAGAACCGCGCGGAAGAGGAACATGGCGCAACGACCCCGCAGGAGCGCATGACCTGCCGCGGCCAAGTTCTCCACCTCACGACCGCCCGTTCGGCGCGACCAGTGTAGACGGTCTGTCCGTTCTATGGGCGACCGGTCTTGGACTTGCCTATGCTCTCGGCGAGGAGACCACCTACAGAGCGGCTTTCAAAGCGGTCGATTCGGCCATCGAATCGCTGGAGTTTAAGATTGGCAGAAGACTGTCCGTCAATGAAGTCAGACATGTCGCATCGGAAAATCTCAGGGAGTTTCGGCTATCACCGGAGCTAAAGAAGAACCTCGTGGACATATTCACGGGGTGGGCTGAGGGCCGTACGGAGGACAAGACGCTCAGAGATACACTTGGGTCCAAAGAACGCTTTGCGCCTCCTAATGTGCTGCAACTCGCCTGGACGAATGACGACAAGAACGTGGGCGTAATTCTCCCCCCTCGAGTGCGCGCGCAATTGTGGGAGCGCAGACGAGATTTCTTGATTTTCATAGATACGAACGAGAGCCCACCCGTCTACCGCTGTGGAAAGAACTTGATCAGGCAAGTCGGCGTACACCGAAGGCATTTTCTGTGTCTATGCGCGTTTGCAATTGCAGTGTGCAAGAGCGGTGGGAGGAAGGCACCAAAGGAGACAATACTTAGGGTCTTTCGGGGCCTGACAGGAGACTACGAGATAGACCGGGGGAGGCTTGCTGTCGAATTGTCGCGAGCACGGACCCTTGTGGGGGACACCAACGGGCCGCCATTTCAGGTCATACGGGACGCTGGCGACGGCTGTGAGATACCGAAGGATGCAAGGGTGTGCTTTGTGGTCGGGCGTGGTGAGATTGGGGATGAGCACTTCAGTAGGTTTTTCAGGTTCGCAAAATAACCGTCTTTTGATTTGTTCCGCTTCTATGTGTGACCGGGTAGTGGGCCTAAAGGCATGTCTGTAAGCTGTGTTGCTGTTAAGGTGATTACTGGGCCGTTGACGAATTGTGGGCCTGTCCTTTTGAGAAGGTTTGGCAGGACCAGCACGCCGGGGGAGCAGGGCGTAACGGCCAGCCGCGGCTGCACATCGTCCGGAAGCATCAAGAGGTAGCCTGCGACGTCTGTCAGACCTACCGATTCTTCGGGCGTCTTGACCGTAAATTCTGCGGCTGGCCAAGAGGGCACAAACATCTCGGCGAAGTTGGCGTGCGGGGTTGACCCCGTGGAGTCCCGAGGGCCCGCCTATGCGGTGCCTATGTCGAGCTTTTATTCTGCGTGTCTGCGGGCGCGGCGGTAGCGACCGGTGCGGTTGAGTCCGTGCCTTGAACGCAAACAGTCAGATCAGTCTGTCCCGATCGACCGTTTCCCTGATCTCCGAAGGGCACCACTTCCCTGGGGCGCTTTCCAAGCGCCGTCACTCCGGCTTCCGGCAGGGGCGAGAGGCCCAGGTCCGGGGTCAATCGATCTGGGTGGACATCAAGCACGTGAGGCTGGTGGGGCGCGCCACGTCGTGCCTGCGGGCCGGCGGCGCACTGGGCGGACCGGTCGTGTGGCTTGCAACCGCGCAGCGGGTGCAGGTTGTAGGAGGGGGATCGCCTCAAGGTAGAATGTGATGAGATCGCGGGCGTCGTATCAGGCTGCATCGACGGGACCGGAGAGGTGATGATGATGGACACGAGACAGCAATCGCAGTTCATTAAGGGCGCAAGTACGAACCGGCGAAGGGCCGGGTGGCCGATTGCCGCACTGATCGGAGCCGTCTTTGTGGTGGCGGGCGCCTGGCCGGGCGCGGCCGGCCCGGGGCCGCGCCGGGAGGTCGTCTTCGGCAACATCCAGGAGCCGTCCAGCCTGAACCCGCTCGTCATCACGGGCGCCGTGGAGAAGGCGCTGACCGTGCTGTACACGGCCCTCGTAGAGAACGTGAAGAATGACCGGCTGGAGCCCCTCAACGAGTACGTGGAGCAGGTGCCCACCCTGCGCAACGGGCTGTGGAAGGTCTTCCCTGACGGGCGGATGGAGCTGACCTGGCGGCTGCGCCGGGATCTCAAGTGGCACGACGGCCGTCCGCTCACCGCTGCCGATGTGCTCTACACGTGGGAACTCTGGCGCAATCCGCAGGGCCCGTTCGGTGCGCGCCCGACCCTGCCCGACATCGAGAGCATCCGGCAGGTGGACGACCACACCCTGCTGGTGCGCTTCCGCCAGCCCAACGCGCGCGCCAACCTCCTCTGGCTGGGGGCGTTCCCGGCGCCGGTGCCTCGGCACGTGGTGGAGCCGATGGTACGGCGCACGGGCATTGAGCGGTTCGCGGAGATCCTTTACGGCCAGGACCCCCGCGTGACCGTCGGCGTGGGTCCCTTCATCCTGAAGTCGTGGCTCCGGGGTAACGAGATGGTCTTCGAGGCGAACCCCAACTACCACCTGGGGCGGCCCGCGCTCGACCGCGTGGTCTTCCGGTTCTTCAGCGACATCAACACCATGGTGGCCAACTTCATGGCCGGGACCCTCGACGCCGCCTCCCCCGCTCCCGGCGGCATCCCCCTGGGACAGGTCATGGAGATCGAGACGCTCCTGCGGCAGGGGCGCATGCAGGGGTACCAGGTCCAGTTCTTCCCGGCGCCGTCCAGCGAGGCGTTCTTCCCCAACTACGAGAACCTGCACCTGCGCGACCGCCGCGTCCGCCAGGCGCTCCTGTACGCGAGCGACCGCGAGGGGATCGTGCAGGGGGTGTTCCGGAGCCGGGTCCCCGTGGCGCACAGCTACCTGCCGTCCACCCACCCGTGGTATCTCAAAGAGATCAGGAGGTACCCGTACGATCCCGACCGGGCGCGGCGCCTGCTGGAGGAGGCCGGGTGGCGGGCGGGGCCCGACGGCATCCGGAGGAACGCCGCGGGAGAGCGGTTGGGCTTCGTCGTCACGTCCACGGCGGGAGACCGGACGCGGGAGCGCATCCAGCAGATCCTCCAGGCGCAGTGGCGCGAGGCGGGGATCGAGATGGTCATCGACAACAAACCCGCCCGCGTCATCCTGGCCGAGAGCTGGGCCACCAGGCGCCGGCCGCCCGACTTCATCAACTTCAGCGAGTATGTGGACGACTTCACCGACATCGACCTGCGATTCGGGTCCTGGAACATCCGGCCGGTAGGCCAGCGCTCGGGCAACGCGACCGGGTTCCGCAGCGAGGAGTTCGACCGCATCCTGCGCACGTACCAGCGGGCGCTGGACCTGCGCGAGCGGATGCGCCTGCACCAGGAGTTCCAGCGCGTGTGGGCCGAGGAGGCGGTCATGTTCCTGATCTACAACCAGGTGGGCGCGGCGGTGTGGCGCGAGGGGTTCCTCGGGCTCCGGCCGCTGGGTCTGGCCCAGACCCCGGGATACTGGACGTGGAACGCACGGCGCTGGACCTGGACGCGCTGAGCCACCCCAGAATATGATGCGCATTTTCTGATACCCTCCCTGAAGTCTCTGGTGGACCCCTGGCGTTGTGAATTGAGGTCTCCAGAGATTTCAGGGGGGTCAGGAACCCCGCGCCTGCCCACCGCCCTACGGCGGTTCGCAGGTGGCAGCAGATGCTCAGACAGGCGCCTGGGTTCCGGTCAAACGACAAGGAGGCCGTGAGAGGATGGGTGCCGATTCGATGCGGGCGGGATTCGCCCTCGGCTACGATCCCTCAATGACCTTCACCGAGATGGCCGGCTGGATGCGGCGGGCCGAGGAGCGGGGATTCGCCCTGGGCTTCTTCTCCGAGACCCTGAACCTGGTGCGCGATTCCGTCACGGCCCTGTCGGCCTTCGCCCTGGCCACGCGGACCATGTCGCTGGGCGCCACGCAGGTGGTGCGCCTGCGCAGCCCCGTCCTCATGGCGCAGACGGCGGCCTGCCTGGACGAGCTCTCGGGCGGGCGGATCGTTCTCGTTCCCGGGGCGTGCACGCGCAACCACGCCAGGGTGCACGGGATGGAGCACCTGGATCCCGCGCTCACGCTGCGCGAGTGGGTGCAGGCCATCCGGCTGCTGCTCACCGGGCATGCGGTGTCCTTTCACGGCCAGTTTGTGAGGTTCGACAACGTGCGGCTGGCGTGGAAGCCGCCGCGGGCTCACGTCCCGCTGTGGATCGCGGCGTCCAGCCTCAAGGGGCTCCGGCTGGCCGGCGAGATCGGGGACGGCGTGCTGCTGGACTCGGTGTGCTCCGCCGAGTACGCGGCCAACGCCATCCGCATCCTCCGCGAGGCAGTCGAGGAGGCCGGCCGGGACTGGTCGCAGTTCACCGTGGCGCAGATCATCCCGACGTCCATCGAGGATGACCGGGAGAAGGCCATCGACGCGATCCGGTGGGAAGTCGCGAGCAAGATGAACCCGGCGCGGGCAAAGTATAACACCCGCGTTCGCATGCAGGTGGGCGAGCCGTACATCCGCGAAGAGGACTTGCCGGCGTTCAAGGAGGCTTTCGAGCGCGGCGGGCGGGACGGGTTGGCGCGGGCGATTCCCGCCTCGTATGTGGAAGGGCTGACGGCGTGCGGCACGCCCGATGATGTGCGGCGGCGGGTGCAGCAGTACCGCGACGCCGGGGTGGAGTTGCCGCTGCTGCGGCCGGCGGCGCGCCACCAGATCACGCGCCTGCAGGACGTGTTCGCGCTGTCGTGATCTCACGCCTGGAGGCACGCCATGCTGCCGCCACGGATTGCTGACACGTTCGCGCGGGTCCCCGACGAGCTGGTCGCCCTCTGCCGGCCGCATCGCTGGGAGCAACTGACCGCCCCGCCCGGCGAGGGCATGCGCCCGATCTGCGACATCCTGGTTCACCTGATCGGCGCGGAGGCCTACTGGATCGGGCACGTGGTGCGCGGCGGGTCCAGGCCGCACCTCTCTCCCGAGGACTTCGCCGATCTCGACGCCATCCTGTCGCGCTGGAAGCCCCAGCGAGAGGCCACCCTCGCCTTCCTGGCGGGGCTGACGCCCGAGGCCGCCGCCGCCCGGCGCCCGTTCCCGTGGGATGCCAGCCAGTCCGCCAGCGTCGCGGAGATTGCCTGGCACGTGGTCACCCACGAGCAGTACCACCGCGGCCAGATCGTCACGCGGCTGGCGCTCCTGGGCCGGCGCGACCTCCCCGATCACGACCTGATCCGGTAACCCACCCCGGGAAATGCCCCGCACAACGTAGTCAATGCCTGCCGGGCGTCTTGCCATCGCCGGGCGGAATGGGCTACACTGGTTTCGCCTCGGAATCCACGCGTCGAATCCAGCAGGGAGGGACCGGGTGTGCGCAACGT
>JACQTN010000265.1 GCA_016210785.1 Armatimonadota bacterium | reverse complement strand
GTGCACCGCGGCGCGCCACCGAACTCCTCGACCTGCGCCAGAAGCCGCTGCACCGGCGCGCCGTCGAGCGCCCCGATGGCGCACCCCACGGCGTCGAGCACCCGGATCTTCAACTGCTCACGCGCGGCGTCGGAGAGGTCGTCGTAGGACGCCCGCGTGACGAAGGCCGCGAGGCGCTCAACCTGCGTCATCGGTCCTCCCCCTCCCGCCCGGTGACGTTCGGGCACCGGCCCTCACGGACCGCACTGAGTCCGAACTGGTCTCACGTCCTCGATGATTCACTGGCAGCGGGTCGATAAACCCCCACAAGTTTGAGCAGTGACCGCCGCACCAGAATCCGCTTCACCTGCTCGATGGCTGCGGTCGGGTCCAGCCCCTTGGGGCATAGTTCGCTGCAGGTGGTGTGCGTATGGCAGCGCCAGCACCCGCGCTCGCCGTTCAGCAGGTCGAGGCGTTCCTCCCTGGCCCCGCCACGGGAGTCGGTGATCAGGCACAGCGCCCGCGTCATCGCCGCCGGCCCCAGGAACTCCGGGCTCACGCTCACGACCTCGCACGCGGAGTAGCAGATAGCGCTGGAGATGCACTCGCGGTGGCGGTCGATCACCTGTCGCTCGGGCGCGTCGGGTGCGATCCGCGCAGGCTCGTCAGGAACCCGTACGGATTCATCCGGGGCCTGGCCCGATTCGCGCGGTGCCCGCGCGGGCACGAAGGCCGGCTTCACCTGGCGCCAGGCGTCGAAGAAAGGCTCGAAGTCCACCATGAGGTCCTGGATGAGTGGCAGGTGGCGCAGCGGCTCGACGATCACGGTCCGGCCGGGCACCGCGGAGAGCCGCGTGCTGCAGGCCAGCCGCTCGGTGCCGTTGACCCGCAGGCCGCACGTGCCGCACATCATCGCGCGGCAGTTGTACCGGAAGGCCAGCGTGCGATCGAGATAGCGGTGGATGTGGAGGAGGCCGTCGAGCACCGTCACGCGGTCGCCCTCCGGCACGCGGTATTCCTGGTAGCGGGCCGTCTCGCCCGCGCCACCCCGGGCCACGCGGAAGATTCGCTCCCCGCTCACGGAGTCGCCTCGGTCCACATCACGCTGCCTCGCCGCATCACCGCGTCCGGGCCACGCGAAACGCAGGCCGGCGCGAACGCCTCCGGGCCTTACTCATCATGCGTGACGGGAACACCCGGCCACTCGGCCCCAGCCGGCACCTGGTCGGGCCGCAGCCGGGTGATGCGTACCGGGCGCGTGGCGACCACGGGACCGTCCCCTCCCAGCCCACCGTTAGCGCCTCTCCTTATCTCTACGTGGCGGAGCCAGCTCCGGTCGTCCTGCACGGGATAGTCGGCGCGGTAGTGCGACGCGCGGCTCTCGGTGCGCGCCAACGCCGATCGCGCGACGAGCGCGGAGGTCACCACCAGGCTCCGGAGATTCAGCCACAGCATCCACTCGAGATTGGCCTGCGGCCGCCCGTGCACTTTGACCCGCTCCGCGCGCGCCTCCAGATCCTGCAGTTCCGCGATAGCCTCCTCCAGGGCATGTGCCTCGCGCACCACGCCCGCCTTCTCCCACATCATCGCGCGCAGCCGGTCCAGCAGCGCGTACGCGTCCTCCCCGGTGTCGCGCCCCAGCGGCGCGGTCACCTCCTCGATCGCCCGCCGCACCTCACCCTCCTCCGACGCCGCGGGCGCGCGTCCAACAACATCTTCGGCGAGCACGTCCCCGGCCAGCGCGCCGAAGACGGTCGACTCTGCTACGCCGTTGCCGCCCAACCGGTTCCCGCCCTGCACGCCGGAGGCATCTTCGCCCGCCGCGTACAGACCCTCCACGCTCGTGCGGCAGCGCTCGTCGATGCGCACCCCGCCCATGATGAAGTGCGCCGCCGGCGAGACTTCCACGCGGCCGGTGGCCAGGTCGGACCCGGCCGCGCGCGTCCGCTCCACCATGCCCGGGAACTCCCGCTCCACGAACTCCTTGCCGAGATGGCTCGCGTCGAGCCAGACGCCGCCAGCCGGGGTGCCGCGGCCCTCCATGATCTCAAGGTAGCAGGCGCGCGTGACCACGTCACGCATCGACCGCTCCAGGCGCGCCTGGTCGTACCGCTCCATGAACCGCTCGCCGCGCGCGTTGTACAGCCGGCCGCCGGCGCCGCGCACGCCTTCCTCGATCACCGCACCGTGGAGCTCCGATCCCTCCACCACGATCCCCGAAGGGTGGAACTGCACCATCTCCATGTCCATGAGGACGGCGCCGGCCTCGTAGGCCATGGCGATGCCGTCCATGCTCTTCTCGCGGGACGGGGAGGAGATCTTGTACATCGTCGGCCCGCCTCCCGTCGCCAGCAGCACTGCCCGCGCGCGTGCCACGGTGAAGGTGCCGCGGCGCATGTCGAGCAGCAGCGCGCCGCAGACCCGCTGCCCGCTCCGGTCGCGCAGCAGCCGCACGGCGCGGTGGTCCTCCAGCACGCGGATGTCCTGCCCCAACACCGCGTCGCGCAGCCGCTCCATGATCTCGATGCCCGTCAGGTCCCCACGGTGGATCGTGCGGTCGTAGGACTGCCCGCCGAACGCCTTCTGGTGGATCGTGCCGTCCGGGTTGCGGTCGAAGAAGCAGCCGTACCGCGTCTCCATCTCGGCGATCATGCGGGGCGCGCGGCTGACTAGCATCCAGGCCAGCTCCTGGTCGTTGAGGAACGCGCCGCCCTTGATGGTGTCCGCAAAGTGGCGCTGGAGGGAGTCGCGCGGATTCAGGACGGCATTGTACCCGCCCTGCACCATTCGCGTGCAGCCGCTCTTCGCGAGCAGGCCCTTCACGGCGACGGTGACCGTGAGCGCCGGACCGCCGCGCCGCTTCGCGTGCAGCGCGGCGCACAGGGCCGCGCCGCCGCCGCCGAGGATCAGGATGTCCGTGGTGAGACTCTCGTGCATACCGTACCCGGAGACTGACCGGGACCCGGAGGCCAACCGGAACCCGGAAACTATCCAGGCCCCGGGGACTGACCAGGACCCGGGGACGCTCCCGCAGCGAAGCGGGCCACCATGTAGTGCATGGCCGCCGCCGCCGCGACCATTACCGACTGGCCTCGGGGGTCCACCAGTGGATTGGTCTCCACGATGCTGATGGAACGGGTCGCCGGAGCGACGGCCCACAGGAAGTCGAACAGCTGCCGCGCCGTCAGCCCGCCCGGCTCGGCCACCCCCGCCCCCGGCGCATAGGCCGGATCGAGGACGTCCACGTCGAGCGCCAGGTGGACCGCCGCCGCGCCCCGCGTGATCTCCAGGGCCCGGGCCGCCGCGGCCTCCACCCCGATCCGGTGGAACTCCCGGGCCGGGAGCAGCGTGATGCCCTGTTCCCTGATGAAGTCGTGCGACGAGGGGAAGTTGAAGTTGCGGACGCCGATCTGGATCACCCGCCGGCCCCGCAGCCGACCCAGCTCCAGGCTGCGACGGATGGGGCTGCTCTGGGAAAGACGTCCCTGCAGGTCGGACTCGTCGAGCAGGTCCAGGTGCGCGTCCAGGTGGATGAGCCCCAGTTCGCCCCGCGTCTCCTCGTGCAGCGCGCGGATCACCGGGAAGGTCATCGAGTCGTCGCCACCCAGCACGACCGGGATCTCGGGTCCCCGGAACACCTCGCGCAGCCGGACCGTGACGCGCTCGCCCATCTGCGCCACGTCGTGGGCCACCACCGGCACATCGCCCAGGTCGCGCACGCGCTCGGGGCTGAAAGGGATGACGCGGTCGATGTCGAGCACGAAGATGCGGCCTTGCTGCGCGCGCTGGAACATCCACCGCATCGCACGGCGGATTTCCTCCGGTGCGTAGCGGGACCCCGGGGAGCCCAGGCTGGCCCCGCCGTCGAAGGGAACGCCGAGGATGACGAACGACGGTTGCAGTGCGTCGGAGGCTGGCATCGTCACGGCTTTGCCTGCCCGCGCTCCAGCAGGTCCGCCAGCCGGCGCTTCGCTTCCTCTTTCACGTCCGCGTAGATGCTGGCGCCGTGGCTGTCCATGGAGACGAGCAGCGGCCCCAGGTCCCTGAACCGGAACTGCCACAAACACTCCGGCATCAGGTCCTCCCAGTAGACCGCCTCGATCGCCTCGATCTGCGTCGTCTC
>JACQTN010000253.1 GCA_016210785.1 Armatimonadota bacterium | reverse complement strand
GCCGCCGTCGTGCCGGGCGACGTGGCCGAGGAAGGCACCGCAGCGGGGGCGGTGGCGCGGGCCCTGGAGTGGGGAGGCCGCCTCGATGCCGTGGTCAACAACGCCGGCGTCGGGTGGCGGGGGCCAACCCACGAGATGCCCGTGGAGGCATGGCGGCGCCTGATGGACGTGAACGTCACGGCGGTCTTCCTGTTCACGCGGGCCGCCCTGCCGCACATGCTGGCGGCCGGCCGCGGCCACATCGTCAACATCTCCTCGGGCGCGGGGAGGGTGGGGACGGTCAACATCGCCGCCTACTGCGCCTCC
Source organism: Armatimonadota bacterium (assembly GCA_016210785.1). Lineage (GTDB taxonomy): Bacteria > Sysuimicrobiota > Sysuimicrobiia > Sysuimicrobiales > JACQTN01 > JACQTN01. The sequence continues at coordinate 8,528 of JACQTN010000253.1, read as the reverse complement.
AAGTTTGCCCTGGACGGGTTCAGTCAGGCGGTGGGCGCGGAGGTGCGGGCCAGCGGCGTGAAGGTCACCCTCATCGAGCCGGGGGAGGTGCACACCACGTTCTCGGTGCGTACAGCGCAGGCGGACTGGGGTCTGCAGCCCGCGGACATCGCGCGCACCGTCCGGGAGGTGCTGGCCACCGGGCCAAATGTCTGGCCGCGGCAGGCCTTTGTCACGCCCCTGTTCAGGGGCTCGTGAGGATCGTGGCCGGGGAGAGGAGGGCAGGGCGTTGAGCAGGCTGCAGGGCAAGGTCGCACTCATCACCGGGGCGGGGCGGGGGATCGGCCGCGGCATCGCCGAAGGGTTCGTCCGGGAAGGCACAAAGGTCGCCGTCAACGATATCGACGGACAGGCCGCCCAGGCGACAGTGGTGCGGTTGATGGAGATGGGCGGGGAGGCGCTGGCCGTCCCCGGGGACGTCGCCGACGAATCGGCCGTGCAGAGTATCGTGCGGGAGACTCTGGGCCGCTTCGGGCACATCGACATTCTCGTGAATAACGCCGGCATCGCCACCTACGTGCCCGTGGCGGAGATGTCCAGCGCCGAGTGGGATCGCACGATCGCGGTGCACCTGCGCGGAGCGTTTCTTTGCACGCGGCACGTGCTCCCCCACATGCTGGAGGCCGGGCGGGGCAAGATCATCAACATTGCCTCCCAGCGGGGGCAGAAGGGTGGCGCCGGGCTGGCCCACTACGCCGCAGCAAAGGCGGGCATCATCGGCTTCACCAAGTCCCTGGCCCTGGAGGTCTCCCGCCACGGCATTCATGTCAATGCCATCGCGCCCGGTCCCATCCGTACCGGGCGGCCGGCTTCCGAGAGATTCCACCAGACGGTGGCGGGGTTGCCCATCGGCAGGGCCGGGGAGATCGAGGACGTGGTGCCCACGGCCATCTTCCTTGCCTGCGACGACTCGAGCTTCTACGTGGGGCAGACGCTCTGCCCCAACGGCGGGGATGTGATGCTGTGAACCCCATGCTGACCATCATCGGTGCCGGCGCTATTGGCGGGCTGGCGGGTGCCTACCTGACCGACGCCGACGTCCCTGTGCTCCTGGTGGACCGGTGGCGGGAGCACGTCGACGCCATTACCCGCGATGGTCTTCACGTCGAGGGGCTGCGGTCGCTGCACGCACGGCCCCGCGCGGTAACGCCGGAGGATCTGCCTCCGCGCCTCGACGTGGTGGCCATCGCCGTCCAGTCTCAGGACACGGAGTCTGCGCTGGACCTGGTCGTGCCCCGGCTCGCACCGGGCGGTTACGTCATTTCTCTGCAGAATGGCTTCAACTATGAGCTGGTCGCCGCGCGGGTGGGAGAGGTCCGTACCATCGGCACCGTGCCCAACTACGGCGGGGCTGTGGTGGCTCCGGGCCACCTGGAGTATGTGCCCCTGGGCCCCCTGGACATCGGAGAACTGAACGGCGCGGTCACCGACCGCATCCGGGGTCTGGCCGGGCTGTTCGCGCCGGTGGCACCGGTGAGGGTGCTCACGAACATCGTCGGGGACATCTGGGGCAAGCAGATCTACTGTTCGTGGGTCATCCTCACCGCCCTGGTGGACGGGCCCATGCACGCCGTCATGGACACGGAGGTGGGAAAGCGCCTGGCCGCTCTCCTGGTGCGGGAGGCCCTGACCGTGGCCGATGCCGCGGGTGTACGCATAGACCCCTCCGACTACTTCGACCCTGATCTGTTCCGACCCCGGACGAGTGCGGACACAGCGCGCGTGTACGCCTTCTTCGACGATCTGGTGGTCCGGCTCTGCCGCACCCGCCAGGACCACCCGGGCGGCCACGCGTTCCGCAAGATCGGCAGCGGGATCTGGTGGGACCTCGCCTACCGGAAGCGCCGCTCCGAGACCCGCGGCCTGACTGGCGCGGTGGTCGAGCGAGGGAACCGGCTGGGCGTGCCGGTGCCCCTCAACGCAGCCCTGGTGGAGATGATCTACGAGATCGAAGATGAACGCCGGCGGATGGGATGGGAGAACGTGGAAGATCTGGACCGGGTGCGCCGCCAGCTCGGCCTCGACCTTCCCTGAGGTGTAGATGGACCATCGAGGAAAGCAGGGTCGGATCCCGTTGAGGCCGAAGCAGTGGTGAGCAGTACCCAAACTGAAAGCCTGCGAGGATCGCTCATGGACAACAGCCGCGTGGCCGTGACGGCCGAAACTCTTGAGCTGCTGCGTCAGGCCAGTACCGCCACCATCACCACGGAGCTGTTCCGGCATGGGCTGCGGAACGCGTTTCTCGCCGGGCTCAGGCCCTTGAACCCGCACGTGGCGCGCTTTGCGGGCGAGGCGTTCACGCTGCGCCACATCCCCGCGCGGGAGGATCTGGACGTGCCCGGGGTGACGGCCAACCCGGAGCATCCCCAGCGGAAGGCGTTCGAGACGGTGGGCCCGGGACAGGTGCTGGTGATGGACTGCCGGGGCGAGATCCGCAATGCCTGTGGGGGGCAGATCCTCATCACCCGCATGATGAAGCGCGGCGCCGCCGCCCTGGTGACGGACGGGGCTCTGCGGGACTCGCCCGGCCTTGCGCAGATGGATTTCCCGGTCTTCGCCGGAGGGGTCGCCGCGACGCTTTCGCTGGCGCGGCATCATGCGGTGGACCTGCAGGTGCCCGTCTGCTGCGCGGGGGTCCCCGTGTATCCGGGCGACATCCTGGTCGGCGACGAGGAAGGCGTCGTCTGCGTGCCGCGACACCTGGCCGCGGAGATTGCGGCTCCGGCCGCCCAGCGGGAGCGGCTGGAGGAATTCTTGCTGGCCAAAGTCGAGGAGGGGGCGCCGCTCCGCGGGACCTATCCGCCGGATGAGCGCACGCTGGCCGAGTACGAGGCGTGGAGGCGCCGGCGGGGATCGTAGGGGCGCCGGCAGGAAACGTACCCGCGTTGCCTCAAACCCCCATGGCCACTCCGTGAAAGTACGGGTACGAGCCCGCCCCAAGCACGCCGCGCGTGGTATCCATGGCGGGCACCTCATTTCGTGTCGTCGGTGACGGCCTTCTGCCTCTTTCGTAGGGCCAGACGGAGTGTGCCGGCGAGACCAGGGGGCCGCATCGCGGCGTCGCCGGTGCCCCGGAGTTCTGGCCGCCGGTTCCAGCCCAGGACCATGACGGCGCTGCCGCAGAGCGCCACGTAGAATCCCAGCACCCATCGGGGGTGGCTCGCCGTCAGCGCCCCCGTGAGCAGCGGGCTGCTCGCCCAGGCGATCAATCCGACGCTGGTCACCATCCCGAGCACCACGCCCTGCCGGTCGGTCGGGCTCGACGCGGCGGCCGCCACGTAGACCAGGGTCGGCACCGCTCCCAGTGTGAACCCCAGCAGGACGCGGCACGCGGCAAAAAACCACCATGCGCTGGAGACGGCCGCCAGCACCGAGAAGCCCGCGCCGGCGCCCAGCATCATCGCGAGGAGCCCTCTGACGCGCGGCGGCGTGACGGTGCGCCCAATGGACACGGTGGCCACGGCCATGGCGATCGCGGTGGCCGACAGGGTGCCGCCGACCAGCCTGGCCAGCAGCGGCGCGGGAGCCCCCAGCGCTTCCAGGTGGAACGGCAGCAAAACCGTGTAGCCGCCGTCCACAAACTGTATCGCGAAGAGAGAAGGCAGCAGGACCCAGAGGGGTCTGATGGCACCGACAGCCGTCCGGGCACTCTGCAGCCTGGCCGCAAGTCCGGGTGAGGGGGCCGGGCGCCGCGCGAGACGCGGTGGATCCCGGTATCGCCGCGAGACGGCAGTCAGGCCGATCCCCAGGCAGACGGCTCCCGTGGCGAAGGCCAGGCGCGGGCCGACGAGATCGCTGAGCACGCCGCCGGCGATTGGGCCGACGAGCAATCCCATGGTCTGCGCGGTCTGGATGGTGCCGATGGAGTGCCCGAGGCGCTCCTGCGGGATGCTCACGCTCACCGCAGCCGTGATGGCGGCGCCCAGCCCGCCGAAAGCCCCGCCCATGGCCCGGAGCACCACCACGTGCCATGGCTGCGCGGCCAGGGCGAGCAGGAAGAGCGTGAGCGCCATGCAGGCCAGCGCCCGCTGCATCATGATTTTGTGACCGAAGCGATCCCCGAGCGTTCCCCATAGCGGCATGGCCATGGCCGAGAAGAGGGGGCTGATCCCGATCGCCAGGCCTGCCCAGAGGCCCGACTCCGCTGCTCCGGGCGCGGCGAGCTGCCGCAGGAAGAGGGGCAAGATGGGCACGGTGAGGCCGAAGGAGGTGGTGGAGAGAAACGCGGCCCCCGCCAGGGCCAGTTCCCCGGTGTCTCCGCCGGATCGCTTCAGGAATCGCAGCCGTGAGGTGTTCAGCATCAATGCTCCAAATATATTTGTGGTGGTCAGGGAGATCCCTGCATGCATCGCGTATATTACGGATGCAGGGCTCAGCCTGGTGTTTCTCGTGCGAAGGATCGGGCCCGACGCCGGGCAAGGCGAGTGAGGCGGGAGACATCGACGTGTGGGACGCCATCATCATCGGCGCCGGAGCCGCCGGGCTTGCGGCCGCGCTGGCGCTGGGCGACATGGCCGGCGCCTTCGAAAGCCGCCTGCGCGCGGCGCGGGAGGTGCTGGGACACCCATCATGATCGTACTCGTCACCGGAGCCACCGGGTTCATCGGCACGCATCAGGTGAAGGAACTGGCGGAGGCCGGCCACCGGGTGGTGGGCGTTGACATCAACCCCCCGCACCCGGCCGCGGAGGTGTTCCTGCAATCCGTGGCCGATCGGGTAGAGTTTGCGCGGGCGGATATCAGCGCTCGGGGCGCCCTGCAGCGGGTGATCCCGGAGTCCATCGATGCCGTGATCCACGCCGCCGTCATCGCCGTCTCGTCGGGACTGGAGGTCACCAATCCCGTGCGCGTGCTGGACGTGAACGTGGTGGGCACGCTGGAGGCGCTCCGCTGCGCCCGCCAGGCCGGTGCCCGCCGCTTCGTCTACATCAGTTCGTCGGGCGTGTACGGCCGCACGGACCAGGAGATCACCATCACGGAGTCGCACTCGCTGCAACTCACCAACATCTACCCGGTGGCCAAGGTCACCAACGAACGCATCGTCCGGTGGTTCGCCACGCACGAGGACGTGACCACCGTGAGCGCGCGGATCGCCGCACCCTACGGTCCGATGGAGCGCTCCACCGGCACGCGGAGGGGGATGTCGCCGATCCACCCGCTGGTGCACGCGGCGGTGGAGGGTCGGACCATTGAGATCCCCGATCCGCAGCGGGCCAGGGACTGGACCCACGCGGGCGATACCGCATATGCGCTGCGGCTGCTGGCAGAGGCGCCGGTGCTGCCGCACGACTGCTACAACATCTCCTGCGGGACGCCGGTGCCCCTGGCCGGCGTGGCCGACATCCTGGTGCAGCTGGTGCCGGGGTTCTCCTGGGTGCCGGCAGAGGGCGAGCGGGAGGTGGGCGGCGCCGTGGTGGAACGCCGCGGGCCGATGGACATCTCTCGCCTGCGGGCGCTGGGATTCGCGCCGCGGTACACGGTGGAAGAGGGATTGCGTGATACGGTGATGTGGGTGCGGCGGTTGCGGGCGGCAGGGATCCGCATGGACGGCGGAACCCGCGCCTGAGCGCTCAACCTAGAGGCGACGGCCGTGCCAGAGTGGTCAACGATAGGCCTCTTTGTGGCTGCCAGCCTGGCGCTGCTGGTCATCCCGGGCCCTGCGGTTCTGTACATCATCACCCGCGCCATTCATCACGGGAGGCGGGCGGGTCTGGTCTCGGCCCTGGGGGTCGGGCTGGGCAACCTCGTCCACGTGGCTGCCGCCACGCTGGGGATTTCCGCGGTGCTGGCCTCGTCGGCGCTGGCGTTCTCGGCGGTGAAATCCCTGGGGGCTGCCTACCTGGTCTACCTGGGAGTCCGCGTCTTCTGGTCCCGCGATGAAAGCCAGGTGGCTGCCCCCGAGCCCAGCAGGCTGCGCCTCATCTTCTCCCAGGGCTTCCTGGTGAACGCGCTGAATCCCAAGACGGCGCTGTTCTTCTTGGCCTTTCTGCCTCATTTCGCGGATCCCGCTCGCGGGTACGTGGCAGTACAGATCCTCTTTCTCGGGGGCGTGTTCGTGTCGCTGGCGATCTGCAGCGACAGCACCTACGCTGTCCTCGCCGGCACTCTCGGTTCCCGGCTGCGGGCGCAGGGGCGGTTCCTGCGGGCCCAGCGCTACGTCGCCGCGGCTGTGTACATCGCACTGGGCATCACCGCAGCGCTGGCCGGCTCGCACGGCACCCGGTGAGCAGCCTGCGGGGAAGGCACAGACTCCGTGAGATGAGCGGCTCGTCAAAAGGGATCCGGATCACCGCAGGTGGCGCAGCCGCGGGTCCAGCGCCTGCCGGAGCCCGTCGCCCAGCAGGTTGATGCCCCACACCGTCACCAGGATCGCGAGCCCGGGGTAGGTGGTGGTCCAGGGCGCCACCAGCAGCCGGTGCCGTCCTTCCGACACCATGCCGCCCCAGCTCGGCGCGGGCGGCGGCACGCCCAGTCCCAGGAAACTCAACGACGCCTCCGCCAGGATGGTGCGGCCCATCTGCAGCGCCGCGATCACGATGATGGTGGCGGCCACGTTGGGCAGCACGTGGCGCAGGAGGATACGGCTCACCGATGCCCCCGCCGCCACCGACGCCTGCACGAATTCGCGCTCTTTGAGGGATCGCACGGCGCTGTAGACGATGCGGGCGAAGACGGGCCAGGACGTGAAGGCCAGCACCAGCACCACGTTGGATAGGCGCGCGCCCACCGTCGCGGTAATGATGATCGCCAGGAGGATGCCGGGCAGGGCCTGCTGGGCGTCCGCCAGCCGCATCACCACCGTGTCCGCCCAGCCGCCGCGAAAGCCCGCCACCAGGCCGAGGGTCACGCCGATGGTGCCCGAGAGCGCAATCACGCCGAGTCCCACGACCAGCGAGATGCGGGCCCCGAAGATGATCCGGCTCAGGATGTCCCGCCCCAGATCGTCGCTGCCGAGCAGGTAGCGGCGGTCGCCTTCCGCGGTCCACGCGGGGGGCTGAAGCCGGGCCGGAAGGTCCTGCTCCAGCGGGTCGTGGGGCGCCAGCCAGGATGCCAGGACCGCGACCAGCGTGACGATGATCAGCACGGCCATGCCCACGGGGACGTTGCGGTTATGCCGGAGGATGCGCCCGAGGGCCATACGGCGCTCCTATGCCTGGATGCGGATGCGGGGATCCACCAGGGCGTTGGCGATGTCCGCCGCCAGGTTGCAGAGGACGATGATCAGGGCCAGGATGATCACCGCCGCCACCACCACGGGGGCGTCCCTGTTGAAGATCGACTGGATCGTCAACTGTCCTACCCCGGGCCAGGCGAAGATGATCTCGGTGATCACCGAGCCGCCCATCAGGTTGCCGAACTGCAGCCCCACGTACGCCACCACGGGATTGAGGGCGTTTCGCAGCGCGTGGCGGTACAGCACGCGGCGCTCCGGCAGTCCTTTCGCCCGGGCGACGGTGACGTACTGGTCCTGCATCACTTCCAGCAGGGCCGTGCGGGTCAGCAGCATCATGTGGGGCATGATGAAGGAGGCCAGGGTGACCGAGGGGAGCACGAGATGCCTCCACTCGCCCGCGCCGGAGGTGGGCAGCCACTGCAGGCGCACGGCGAAGAAGAGGACCAGCACCACCCCCAGCCAGAAGTTGGGCATGGCCTGCCCGGTCACCGACAGGCCCACCAGGAACACGTCCCCCCACGTGCCCCGGTAGCGGGTGGACACCACCCCGATGACAACGCCCGCGAGCGCCGCCAGCAGGAGGCCGGTAGTGGCGAGCAACGCGGTAAACGGCAGGCGCTCCACCACCACGGCGAGCGCGGGGCGCCGGTAGCGCAGGGACCGGCCCATGTCCCCCTGCGCCGCCTGCCGCACGTAGCGCACGTACTGAATCCAGATGGGCTGGTCCAGGCCTAGTTGCTGCTGCAGGGTCCTGATCTGCTCCGGCGTGGCGTCCTGGCCCAGGTAAAGCACCGCCGGGTCACCCGTGATCCGCACCAGCGCGAAGACCACGATCGAGATGAGGAGAAGGGGCACGGGCACCTGGAGGAGCCGGCGGGCAACGTAGCGGGTCAACGGCCGGTCCGCCTACCTCAGGCTCACCTTGTACAGCCAGCCGATGATCTCATCCTTCCGGGGCTCCCAGCCCACCACGCTCTTGTTCACACCGTAGATGGCGGGGATCTGGAACAAGAAGGAGGCGGGCAGCTCCCGGTTCATGATGGCGTTGGCCTCCTGGAGCAGTCTCTCCCGCGCGGCGGGGTTCATGGTGGTGCGGGCGCGCTGCATGATGGACTCAAACTCGCCGTTGTCCCAGACGGCGATGCCGGAGGGCTTCGTGTACCAGATCAGGGCGTTCTCCGCGTCGCCCAGGTCGTACCAGGCCACCATGTACATGTCCCTGAGGGTGCCCCTGGCCCGTCCCTGGGCGTAGGTGGCGAACTCCATCTCGTTGACCCTGGCGTCGATGCCCACCTTCTTCAGCTGCGCCACGGTGG
>JACQTN010000261.1 GCA_016210785.1 Armatimonadota bacterium | reverse complement strand
GGTCTATCTCGTCGTCGTCCACCTGGTGGCGATCTTCGCCCCGTCCCTGGCCCCCCACTCCCCCGAGGCCATCGACCTCTTCAACCAGCTCGCCCCGCCCTCGCGCGACCACCCGCTGGGCACCGACGAGAACGGGCGGGACATCCTCTCCCGCCTCCTGTACGGCGCCCGCGCCTCGCTCGCGGTGGGCCTGGCGGCCATGCTCATGGCGATCACGGTGGGCACCACACTGGGGTCGCTCAGCGGGTTCTACGGGGGGTGGGCGGACGTGGTGCTCATGCGGGTGACCGACGGCATGCTCACCATCCCCACCTTCTTCCTGGCCCTGCTGATCCTGGCCGTCTTCGGCTCGGGCATCCACAACGTGGTGCTGGCCATCGGGCTGACCGGGTGGATGGTGGTGGCGCGGGTGGTGCGGGCGGAGGTGCTGCGCATCCTGCCGCAGGAGTTCGTCCTGGCCTCCCGGGCGATCGGCGCCGGCAACGCGCGCGTGGTGGTCCGGCACATCCTGCCGCAGACCTTCCCGTCGGTGATCGTGGCCGCGACGCTGGGCGTCGCGTTCGCCGTGCTGGCGGAGTCGGCGCTGAGCTACCTGGGGCTGGGGGTGCAGCCGCCGACGCCGACCTGGGGCAACATGCTCACCGGCGCCCAGCACTACGTCTGGACGCGGCCGCGGCTGGCGGTCTACCCGGGCGTGGCAATCCTGCTCACCGTGCTTTCGTACAACGCCATCGGCGACGCTCTGCGCGACACCCTGGACCCGCGCCATGCCGGCCGGTAGATGAGGACGCCTGACCGGGGCGCGCCGGATCCGACACCTTCGACCGCCGGCTCCGACGTCCCCGTCGCTCCGGTCACTCCGGCCCCGCCTGCCGCGGCCCCGCCAACCACTCCGGCCCCGCCAACCACTCCGACCGCCCCGGACGCTGCTGCCGCCCACACCGCCCCAGCCACTCCGACCGTCCCAGCCTCTCCATCCACTCCAGCCATTCGGGCTACCCCGGTCGCTCCAACCAGTCCGGCCGCTTCGGCGCGCCCGCCGTTCCCCGGATCGACCCCGCCGATGTTCACCCTGCTCCACGACCACCGCTACCGCCTGCTGTGGCTGGCGAGCTCCGCGGCCAACATCGCCCGGTGGATGGATACCGCCGCCCTCGGCTGGCTCGTCATCGAGCTGACCAACCGGCCGCAGCTTCTCGGCCTGGCTGTGGTGGCCCGGTTCGCGCCGACGATGGTCTTCGGCATCTTCGCCGGCGCCCTGGCCGACCGGTTCCATCCCGGCAAGATTTTCTCCGCGATTCAGTCCGCCAACCTGGCGTCCGCGCTGGCCCTGGCCCTGCTCTTCGGCACCGCGTGGGCGGTGGACGGCCCGGTCAAGCGCGTGGTCCTCTATGCGTTCGCCGGCCCGCAGCGCGTGACGAGCGCCGTCTCGCTGGAGAGCCTGTCGATGCTCGGCAGTAAGATGGTGGGGCCGCTCGTCGCCGGCGTGCTCCTGAGCCGGGGTGGCGCGGCCGGCTACTACACCGTGCTTGCGGGAGTCTACGTCGTCGGACTGCTGCTGACCGTGCGCCTGTACCCGCACGTGTCGCCGGTCAGCCCGAAGATGGAGTGGCAGTCGCTGGCCGGGAGCATCGTCGCGGGGCTGCGCGACGCCTGGCGCCACCCGACGATCCGCACGCTGCTCCTGATCACCCTCGTGTTCAACGCCTTGGTCATGCCTTACCAGCAGATGCTCCCCGTCCTGGCCCGCAACGTGCTGGGGCTGGGGCCGGAGCAGTTCGGCCTCCTCTTCACGCTGGATGGTCTGGGGGCGCTCGTCGCCGCGGTGGTAATCGGGTCCCGGAGGACGTCGGTGCCCTACCGCCGGTGGTTTGCGATGGCGGCCACCTTCACCGCGGCTTTCGTCGTGGCGCTTGCGCTCTCCCGCCGGTTTGCCCTTGCGCTCCTGATCCAGTTCATGCTGGGCACGGTGGAGTCCACGTTCGGGATGATGCAGGGATCGATACTCCTGCTCACCGCGCCCGCGGGCGCCCGCGGGCGCATGCAGGGCATCCTGTCCACCTGCATCGGCACGATGCCGCTCGGTGCCCTGGCGCTGGGGTTCACCATCGGCCAGTTCGGGGTGGCGGCCGCGATCGCCGGGCACGCCGCCCTCGGGCTGCTCCTCATGCTGCCCCTGGCGGTCGAGCGGCGTGCGCAGGTTTCCCGGACGCCGGCCGAGGGCCGGCAGGCGTAGGTCCCGTAGAATCGGCATCCGCACCATCACACGGCACGGGAACAGGAAGGCAAGGGGATTTGCGCCCCACGGCCTGGCCTATCTGGGGTGAGTGGGGTGGCATGTTGCACACAATGACTAAGTCTGATAAACTAAGTTGTAGAAACTCCGGAGTGGAGGGCAACCACCATCATGGCGAAAATTGTAAACATCCACGAGGCAAAGACACACCTCTCACGCCTGGTAGAGGAAGTGCGCTCAGGAAAGGAAATCATCCTGGCCAAGGGCGGCAAGCCGTGCGCGAAGCTGGTGCCGTTCAGGGAGCCTTCCAAGCGCCCCCTTGGTTTCGTCGCCGGCCGCGTCACCGAAGCATTTTTCGAGCCTCTCCCTGAAGAGGAGCTCACCACGTGGCAGTAACTCGCGTGCTCCTGGATACCCACGTGCTTCTATGGGCCCTCACAGAGCCGGAGAAGCTATCACCGCGCGCGCGCGGGTTGATTGAGGATCTCAAAACCACGGTGCTTGTGTCCAGCGCCTCGGCCTGGGAGATCGCAACCAAGCATCGTTTGGGCCGGCTTCCTGAGGCGGAGACTGTCGTGCACGGTTACCAGAACCACCTCGCAGCCCTTCGGGCTACCGAGCTGGCCATCACAGGTGAGCACGCTCTGCGCGCTGGAAGCATGCGGGACCCTCATCGAGATCCATTTGACCGCATGCTGGCGGCACAGGCACTCATCGAAGGGGTTCATTTGGTCACAAGCGATCCCGCCTTTAGTGCCTTTCCCGTCAAGACCATCTGGTAGGCAGCGGATTCTCTACCGGCGGATAACGAGAGCTGGTAATGCAGCACAGCACCGGGGCTGATGGGCGTCGGGGGTCCGGGACGGCACATGACGCCGGGCTTCGTCCTGGAGGGGCCATGGTCAAGAAGGTCGTACGCGACCCGGCCGTGCTTGGCGGCAAGCCAATCCTGGAAGGGACCAGGATCTCAGTCGCCTTCGTGCTTCGCGTGATCGCCGGAGGCATGACGGTCGACGAGATCGTGGCCCAGTACCCCCATCTGACAAAGGAAGACGTTCAGAACGCCCTCGAGTATGCCGCCAAGCGATTCGACCAGGCGCGCCTCCGGGTCTAGTCCCCGCCGTATGCCTCACGACTTTCGGCGTGCGGCGGTTTCTTGATTCAGGTCGTGCCACAGTGCTCCGACGGGGACGGCGGACAGGTTCTCCCCGAAGGGCACAGTCGTCTCCCCGAGATAGAACAGCACGCCGCGATGGAACTTCTTGCCGGCGTCGCGCTGCAGACCCCGAAGCCCCCTGAAGTCCCCAGGGCCCACGCTAACCGCGGACTTCACCTCGATACCGACCACCCGGCCGGTGCGATCCTCAAACACCAGGTCCACTTCCTCGCCCGCGTCCGTGCGATAATGATAGGCCACCGGCAGCGTACGGCTCCATCCCGCCTGCTTCAGCAGTTCCGTAATGACGAACGTCTCGAGCAGCGCGCCCAGCAGGTCGGGTTCCGAAGCCACCCGCGCCGCATCGGCGCCCCCCAGGTACGCGGCCAGCCCGGTGTCGATCGTCACCAGCCTTGGCGCCTTGACGAGACGGTGGCGCACGTTCGCGGTCCACGCAGGGATGAGGTGGATCAGGAACGTGGTCTGAAGGACGGACAGGTAGCTCCTAAGGGTCGTGTAGGGGATCCCCACGGTCCTGGCAATGTCCGCGACGTTCAGCAGCGCGCCGGTGCGCGATGCCAGCAGAGCCAGGATGCGCGGCAACTCCGCGAGTCGTTCGATGCGCTGGGCGATATCCCGGACGTCCCTGGAGAGGATCGTCGTGACGTACGCCCCAAACCACTCGTCCCGCCGGGCAGGTTCCCGGGCGAGGGGCTCGGGATATCCGCCGGCCACGATGCGGCGGACCACGTCCTCCCGGGTGGTGGCGACCGTCGCGACGGAAGGCGGGGCGGAAGCGAAGAGCCAGTCGACCATCTTCCCCCCGCGCCCCTCGATCTCGCACTGGGCCAGCGGGTGCAGAGTCAGGACGGCCATCCTACCGGCGAGAAACTCGGCGAGCCGCGGGAGCAAGAGGACGTTCGCCGACCCCGTCACGAGGAACCGGCCGGGCCGCCGGTGGCGGTCGACGGCTTCTTTGATGGACATGAACAACTCCGGCGCGCGCTGGATCTCGTCGATGACGGTGGGGCCCTGGAGGCGGGCCACGAAACCGGCCGGGTCGCCTTTCGCCGCCGCCAGCACGGCCGGGGTGTCGAGGGTCAGATAGGTAGCCGGATGGGCACCAGACGCGAGGTGCTGGGCAAGGGTTGTCTTCCCGGCCTGCCGCGGGCCGTGCAGAAGCACGACGGGCGTATCTGACAGGGCCGCGAGCAGTCGCTGGGTGACGCCCCTCTCGTACACGTCTGAATTATAACCGACTGTCCGTTAAATTTCAACTGACAGTCCGTTAAATTTCAACGGATAGACGGTTAATTTGCGCCCAGGACCGTGATGTGGCCGGTGCCGGCCCGCGGTGTCAGGCCCAAGTGCCAGGCCAGTACAACAACGTGTCCGGGCAGCACCTCGGAGGCATCCGTCCCGACTCGTGGGGCCGGGACCCGCACCGCACCGCGCTCACCGCTCCAGCAAAGGCGCTCACCGCCCCGGCAAGGCATGGGAGGAACCGGCCCCCAATCCATCCTCCCCCGCCCAGCCACACCATCTGCTTTCTGAAGGAAGCCACCCCGCCCGGAGAGAAGGACAGCCCCGGGCAAACCCGCCCGAAGGAGGCATGCACATGAGGCGCGTCTTCGTCACGCTACTTGCCGTAGTCCTGGCCCTGACCGCTGTCGGCACCACCGCGGCCGCCCCGGCCGCCCCGAAAGGAACCCTCCGCATCGCCGTCGTCAGCGACGCCACGCTCAACCCCTTCACGTTCCCCCAGCAGATCGCCGCCCAGATGGTGTCCAGCGCCATCTTCGGCAAGCTGACCCGCTACAACCCCGGCGACATGAAGGTGGTGGGCGACCTGGCCACCGCCTGGACGCCCGAGCAGGACGGCAAGGCGTGGCTCCTCAAGCTGCGCCGCGGCGTCAAGTGGCACGACGGCCAGCCCTTCACCGCCGCCGACGTCAAGTTCACGTTGGAGAGCATCGTCAACCCGAAGGTCAAGGCCCTCTACCGCAGCGCCCTCAACCGGGTGCAGAGAGTGGATATCGTGGACGATTACACGGTCCGCGTCCACATGAGCGAGCCGTTCCCGTCGTTCCCCATCGTCGTGGGCTGGTGGATCATCCCCATGACCCCCAAGCACCTGCTGGACGGTAAGGACCTCAACGACCTCAGCGACTTCGCCCAGAAGCCTGTCGGCACCGGCCAGTTCGTCTTTAAGGAAGCGGTCAAGGCCTCGCACGTGCTCGTGGAGGCCAACATGAACTACTGGGCCGGCCCGCCCAAGCTCAAGAACGTCGTCTTCAAGGTCCTCCCCGACGTCAACACCATCATGGCGCAGTTCCGCGCGGGCGAGCTGGACCTGGCGCAGGTGGAGGCGGTGAACATGGAGGCGCTGAAGGGCGTGCCGCACATGCGCTTCCGGCTCACCGAGCAGCCCAGCACCTTCTTCATCGCCCTCAACAACACGCGCTTCCCGTTCACCGACCGGCGCGTGCGCATGGCCATGATGTACGGCCTCAACCGCGACGCGATCATCAAGCAGATCTACAAGAATACCGCCCGCATCGCCGGCAACCCGTACGCCAAGGCGTTCGGCCAGTTCGTCAACCCCGCCCTGAAGCCGTACCCGTACGACGTGGCGCGGGCGAAGAAGCTGCTGGCCGAGGCGGGCTTCAAGCCCGGCGCCGGCGGGATCTTGGAGAAGGACGGCAAGCCGCTCGCATTCGAGCTGATGGTGGACCG
>JACQTN010000260.1 GCA_016210785.1 Armatimonadota bacterium | reverse complement strand
TGGCCAGGGCGCCCAGCGTCATGCCCATGCACAGCGCCAGCGGGAAGTTCCAGGGTGAGATGACCGCGACCACGCCGAGGGGAATGTAGGAGTAGATGCTGTACTCCTGCGGATACGCCGCCATCTCCCGGCCGCGGGCGTAGCGGAGCGTCTCGCGGGCGAAGAACTCCAGGTGGTCGATGGACTCGGCCACTTCGCCGTCGGCCTCCGGCCAGTTCTTGCCCACCTCGTAGATCATCCAGGCTTCCGCGTCGAGCTTCCGCCTGCGCAAGAGGTCGGCCGCCCGCAAGAAGACAGCCGCGCGTTCTTCGGCGGGCACGCGCTTCCACGACTCGTGCGCCTTCCACGCCGCGCCGATCGCCGCCTCCACCTCCACGGCGCCCGCGGCCTGGCAGACGCCGATCACCTCGGTCTTCCTGGCGGGGTTGATGGACCGGAACTTGTCGCGGACGTGGACGCGCTGCCCGCCGATGATGAGGGGAAACTCCTTGCCCAGTTGCCTCCCGACCCGGTCGAGGGCCTCGCGCATGGCGGCACGGTTGGCCTCCGTGGAGAAATCGACGAAGGGTTCATTACGAAACTCAGGCAGGGACACGGTGGCACCTCCTGGTTGGAACAATCCTCCACCATTATATATCGCGCCGTCGTCCGTCGATACCTGCGCGGCACCGGCCGCGGCGAGAGGACTCGCGCCCTCCGGCACGGAACGTACTCTGCCGGGAGGTGGATACCATGAGGTTGTGCTTCCTGGGCACCGAAGAGCGGCGCGCCTACCTGCAGTCCCTGGCGAGCCCCGGCACGAAGGTAGAGATTCTCGACTACAAACCGAAAGCCCCTCATCCCATTTCCATCGAGTCCATGGTCGAGGAGTACCTGTACATCCCCTGGGTGTTGGAGATGTGCCAGGAGGCGGAGCGGCGCGGGTATGATGCCGTGATCACCTCCTGCCTGGGCGATCCCGGCATCGACGGCGCGCGGGAACTGCTGCGCATCCCGGTGATCGCGCCCGCGGAGAGCGCCTTTCACGTCGCGTGTATGCTCGGGCATATGTTCTCTATCATCACACCGCTGGACACCACCCGGCGCCCGGCCGTCGAGCTGGTCCGCAAGGCCGGGTTACAGGAACGTCTGGCGTCCGTGCGTGTGCTGGGGTGCACGGTGCTGGAGGCGCGGGAGGGAAAGGAAGAGACGTATCGCAAGCTCTACGACCTGAGCTTGAAGTGCGTGCAGGAGGACCACGGCGACACCATTATCCTGGCCTGCGCCAGCGTGGCGCACAGCTTCGGCGACCGCCTGGCCGCGGAGCTGCCCGCGCCGGTCATCAATCCTTTGCGCCTCTCGGTGAAGGTGGCGGAGATGCTCGTGGGCGCCGGCCTGCGCCACAGCAAGCGCGCGTATCCGGCTCCGCCCAAGCCCGTGGGTGTGGGCGGCCTGGAGGCGGCCCGGCGATGAGCCTCACCGACTGGAAGGATGCCGATCTGGAAGCCCGCTTCCTGGGCGGCCTGTCCATCGAGGCGCCCTGGGCCCTGGTGGAGACCTTCAGCACGCTCACCCGCGAGTCGGGCAGCGAGGACGAGCGAAAGGCCGCGCGGTACATCTCCGATCGCCTCACGGAGTGGGGCGTGCCGCACCAGGTGTTCGAGCCCGAGCTGTACCTGAGCCTGCCCCGCACCGCCTCGCTGGACCTGCTCAAGCCGACCAAGCAGAAGATGAAGGCGCGCCCGCCGGCCTTCTCCGCGTCGACCGGCAAGAACGGCGTGCGCGGCCAGGCGGTGTACGTGCCCACGGGGTTCGCCGCGCGAGCCGACGAGATCTTCCGGGCCGACGTCTCCGGCGAGGTGGACCTCCACGGGAAGATTGCGCTCATGGAAGGCTTCCCCAAGCGCGTCCTGGCCGCCCAGCAGCGCGGCGCCATCGGCTGCATCTTCATCAGCCCCGGCCAGAACATCCACGAGGGCATCTGCACCCAGTTCTGGGGGACGCCAGATCTGGACTCCATCAAGGACAAGCCCGGCATCCCCGTGGTGTGCATCAACAAGACCAACGGCGAGGCCTTGATCAAGGCGTGCCGCGAGGGGCCCGTGACGGCACGCATCCGGACGGAGATGGAGGAGGGGTGGAAGCGCTGCCCGCTGGTGGTCGCGGAGATCCGCGGCGCCGAGGTGCCGGAGGAGTTCGTGCTGGTGCACGGGCACCTGGACTCCTGGTACGTGGGCGTGGGCGACAACGCGGTGGGCGACGCCACGCTGCTGGAACTGGCGCGCGTCTTCTGGCAGAACCGGAGCCGCGTGCGCCGCACGCTGCGCGTGGCCTGGTGGCCGGCCCACTCCACGGGCCGGTACGCGGGGTCTACCTGGTACGCCGACCGGCACGCGGTGGACCTGGCGGAAAACTGCGTGGCCCAGGTGAACATCGACTCCCCGGGATGCCGCTGGGCTACCGAGTATGACGGCGTGATGTGGATGAAGGAGGCGGAGGCGTTCTGCCAGCGCGCCATCGCCGACGCGACCGGCAAAAAGGCGACCGGCGCGCGGCCTCTGCGCGCCGGAGACTACTCCTTCAACAACCTGGGGCTGACCGGGTTCTTCATGCTGCTGTCCACCATGCCGGAAGAGCTGCGCGTCAGCAAAGGCTATCACCACGTGGGCGGCTGCGGCGGCAACATCGCCTGGCACACCCCCGACGACACGCTGGAGATCGCGGAGAAGGATAACCTGATGCGCGACCTCAAGGTGTACACCGTGGCCCTGGTGCGCACCCTGGATGCGCCGGTGCACCCCTTCGACTTCACGGCGGTCGCCGACGAGTTCCGCGGCACGCTCACCCGGTGCCAGGAGCAGGGGGCCGGCCGGTTCGATCTGACCCCGGGCCTCCAGGCGGCGGCCGCGCTGCGCGAGTCGCTGGAGGACTTCTACCGGCGGGCGGAGGAGTGGCGGACGCTTCCTGCGGGCGATCCGCGCGTCCGCCGCGCCAATGCCGTGCAGCGCAGGCTGGCGCGGCTGCTCATCCCGGTGAACTTTGTCCGCACCAACCGCTTCCGCCACGAGCAGTCGGTGAGCACGCCGCCGCTGCCTGACCTGGCGCCCATCGCCTCGCTGCCGCATCTCGACCCTGCCTCGGACGGGTTCCGGCTCACCGTGGCGCACCTGATCCGCGGGCAGAACCGGGTGGTGTACGCGCTGCGGCGGGCGCGGGAAGCGTGCGAGAGCGCGCGCTGAGGCGTGCGCTTCGGCGGTCGGGCTGCGCCGGGTTCTTCTACGCCTTCTTCCGCAGCGCCTTGAACAGCCGGCCCATCGCCGCCATAAACTTGTCGTTGTCTACCGGCTTCTTCGCGTTGTTCCAGCTGGCCGACGCGCAGTAGGTCCGGCCGTCCTTTGCCTGGGTCCAGTAGGTCATGCTGACGATCCCCGGTTCGGACCCGCCTTTGTAGGCGATCCGGGCCCAGTCGTCCTTGTCCACCTTGAGGGTCTCGATGCCCATCAGCGGCAGGTCCGAGACCTGTGCGATCAGCCCGCACAGCTCCCGGTTGGTGAAGTACCACTCGATGTCCTGGGCGAATGGTCCGTCGACCCAGCCGGTCTTCGGCCACGGCCGCCGGTCGATCTCCGCCAGCACCGCGCGCCGCTCGGCCTCACCGCCGCGCCGCCAGCGCGCGATCAGGTCGTCGTTGGTCCGGTTGCGTGCGAAGAACAGCGCCCGCGTGCTCAGCAGCGGCCGGTTGCGCCCTGTGTGCGGCTCGATGTTCTCCCGCCCGACCAGGTGGATGAGCGCGTCCGTCGCGGTGTTGTCGCTCTTGCTGATCATGAATCCGGCGAGCGTCTCAATAGTCACGTGCGCGCCGTCCGGCCAGTCGTAGAGCGGCCCGCCGGGCACCTTCCACAACGGCTCCAGCCTGACCACGTCCGCCCACGACCGCTTCCCCGCCTCGATCTGCTTTCGGAGGGCGATCATGATGGCGATCTTGAACGTGGAGCCCACGGCCAGCGGCGTGTCGGCCCGCCAGACGGCGATCTCCTTGCCGTTCTCCACCACCAGCAGGCTCGTGGTGCCGGGCAGACTCTTCAACTGCCGCAGCGTGGGCGCGACCCGGGGATCCACCGACACCGGCGCCGTCGTGGCCGCAGCCGGCGCGAGCATCGAGACGACGAGAAATGCGACGAACAGCAAGAGGACCAGCGGAGGCAAGCGGGCAGGCCTTGCCGTGGGAACGAGCGGTGACATTGGGAGTCCTCCTTGAAGAACGGCGTGGCAAACACACCCATTCTACCTCGGACCATCCCTGACAGATCATCCCCGGCGGGCCCGCACGTCGCGGGCGATCTCGGCGACCAGGAGTGGACCACCCCGGCCACGCGGCGGCGCCCCGTCGCGTCAACATGCACCCCGCGCCAATATCACGCCGCGTCAGCGCCAGCCCGCGGTGTTCGAGGGAGGTTCCGGGTTGACACGGATGCGTCACCCGTGGTACAAGTGAGGATGAAGTAATCCTGTAATTACAGGATTACATCTATGCGGCGGGCGCCACCGTTGCGGGCGTCCGTCCGCTGTGCCCTGGGAGGGTTCCGTGGCCGACTCGCGTGCCATCCACCGCCACGATCACACCGCGCGTGAGGCGGTCCTCCCCGAGGATGCCGCCAAGATTCTCTTCGACGGGGTTACCTTCGAGTACATCGACGCTCAGACCGGGGAGCGCCTCCGCGCTATTGACGGCCTCACCGCCCAGATCCGAGAGAACGAGTTCTTCTGCATCCTGGGACCGAGCGGCTGCGGCAAGTCCACGCTCCTGTACCTGGTGGCCGGCCTGCTGAAGCCGACGCAGGGGAAGATCCTCGTCGGCGGGCGCGTGGTGAAGGGGCCGGGGGCAGACCGCGGGCTCGTTTTCCAGGAGTACGCGCTGCTGCCCTGGCGGACCGTGCGCGAGAACGTGGCGCTGGGCCTGAAGATCCGGGGCGTGTCCCGCGAAGAGCGCGACGCCGTGGCCCGGCGGTTCATCCACCTGGTCGGGCTGGATGGGTTCGAGCGCAAGTACCCCCACGAACTGTCGGGCGGGATGCGGCAGCGGGTGGCCGTGGCGCGCACCCTGGCCAATTCGCCCGACGTGATGCTGATGGACGAACCTTTCGCCGCGGTGGACGCCCAGACGCGCGCGGTCCTGCAGGAAGAATTGACGCGGATCTGGGCGCAGTCGCGGCTCACCGTCGTCTTCGTCACCCACAACGTGGACGAGGCGATCTTCCTGGGCGACCGCGTGCTGATCATGACGCCGCGGCCGGCCCGTGTTCATTCCGTTATTCCCATCGACATCCCGCGCGAGGAGCGCAGCTGGGCGCACCTGGACCGCGATCCCCGCTTCGCCGCCCTGCGCGGCCGCATCGGCGACGTGATGCGCAATCTGGGCGACGGTTCCGCGTCGAACCATGACCGCGGCTAGCGCGGTTTACTACCGGCTCGCCATGGGCCTGGCGGAGCGGCCCTGGCTGGCGGCTCTGTTCCGCAACCTGGGTCCGTTCGTCCCGCTCATCGCGGCCTGGCAGATCGTGGTGCTGCTGCGGATCTGGCCCCGCAGCTTTCTGCCCGCGCCCGCGGCTGTGCCGCAGGCGTTTGCCTTCCTCGTGACAGAGTCCGACCTGCCCGGCCAGGTGCTGCGTACCATCTACCGGGTCACCGCGGGCGGCCTGGCGGGGTTGGGGCTTGGGGTGCTGCTGGGCGCGATGGTGGGCACCAGCCGGGGGCTACACGAAGCGCTGCGCGGGTTGATCGACTACCTGCAGGCGGTGGGCGAGATCGGGTGGCTGCCGCTGTTCATCATCTGGTCTGGGTTCAACGACCGCACCATCATCCTCACCGTGGCGTACACGGTCTTCTTCCCGGTGTTCTTCGGTACGATGGCCGGCATCCTGGCCGTGCCCCGCACGCTGGCGAACTCGGTCCTCACGCTGGGCGGTGGACGCCGTCACGTTCTGTGGGAGGTGCTGCTGCCCGGCGCGCTGCCCGCGATCATCACGGGGTTCCGTGTGGGCATGGGCTTCGGATGGCGCACGGTCATCCTGGCGGAGATGCTCATCGCGCAGCTGGGCCTCGGGGTGATGATGTTCGAGGCCCGCTCCTTCTTCCGGGTGGACTGGATCCTGGTGGGGATGGTCGTGGCCGGGGTGCTGTGGCTGGTCACGGACCGGTTCGTGCTGCTGCCGCTGGAGTCCAAGACAATCCAGCGGTGGGGCGTCCAGGTGGTGGAACGGTAGGCGCCCATGGCCATCCCGGCGACCTCGCTGAGCCGGCCCGTGCCGCGGCAACCCGCGTGGCAGACCACCGCGATCCGGGCCGTCCCGTTCGCCGTCGCCCTGGCCGCCTGGTGGCTGGCGACCAGCCCGTGGGGCGGGCTGCCGCGCTACGTCCTGCCCTCACCCGGGGCGGTCCTGGACAACGCGCTGGAGCTCTACGCGAAGGGCACGCTGGTCAGCGCGATTCTCTCGAGCATCGGACGGATGCTGCTGGGCTTCGCCTTCGGGAGCGTGCTCGGCGTCGGCCTGGGGATCCTGGTGGGGACGAATCGGGCGGTGGCGGCCTTCTTCATGCCGCTGGCCCGCTTCTTCCAGGCGGTGGCCGGCGTGATCTGGATCCCGCTGGCCGTGCTGTGGTTCGGTCTGAGCTGGAAGAGCGTGACCTTCATCATCTTCAACACCGTCTTCTTCCTGGTCTTCTACAACACGCTGATGGGCGTGCAGACCGTGCCGCGCACCCTCGCCAACTCGATCCTTACCCTGGGCGGCAGCCGGTGGGACGTGATCTGGGAGGCGCTCATCCCCGGCGCCCTGCCTGGCATTCTCGTGGGGCTGCGGGTCGGCGTGGGCTACGGCTGGCGCTCGCTGATCGCCGCGGAGATCATCGCCAGCGGGCAGGGCCTGGGCGTGCTCATCTGGGAGGGGCAGCGCCTGTTCCGCATCCCGGACATCATCCTGGGATTGTTTCTCATCGGGCTGATCAGCCTGACCATGGACAAACTGGTGTTCGCGCCTCTGCAGGCGCGCACCATCGAGCGGTGGGGGACGAGCGCGCGCGCCCCGCAGTAGCCCGCACCAGGGCGAATGAGGGTGCGCCGGTCGGGGCGCACCCGAGGGATGGCCGGCGGCCGTGAGTCGAGCACCGTGTTGGCAGAGATCACTCAGATGAAGGAGGGAAGGGGAAGCGGATATCGCCGAGGCGGTGGAGTGTTCTGGCGGTGCTGCTGCTACCGCTGATGATCGTGGGCGGGGGTGCAACCGCGGCGCCGGTGGCGCCGATGGTGGTGACGTCGGGCGGGCTGTGCATCTGCCACGCCCCGATCTACGTGGGAATCGCGAAGGGCATCTTCGAGAAGCACGGCCTGAACCTGCGCGTGCTGCGCGTGGCCAGCGGGTTCGAGGGGCTGACCGCGGTGCAGACGGGAAGCGCCCATGTCGCCGATGCGGTCATGGCGGTGGTGGCCCAGGCCGCGGCCCAGGGCGTCCAGGTGAAGGCGGTCCTGATGGCCAACGGCGACGCCACCGGCAAAGTCCCGACCGACAACTACTTTGCCATCATCGCCCGGCGGGGCAGCGGGGTCCGCGAGGGGCGGCTGGAGGACCTGAAGGGCAAGAAGATCGGCCTGCCGCGCGGCACCATCGCCCACCAGTACTTCTTCTACGCGGCGCAGGCGAAGGGGCTCGACCCCACCCGCGACGTGACGATCCAGCACGTGACCCCGGCGGACCTGCCCAGCGCGCTGCAGAGCGGTTCGGTGGACGCCATCGTGGCGTGGGAGCCCATCCCGCTTCAGGCCCTCTCCATGATCAGCGACGCGGTCACGGTCTACCGCGGCGGCAACCATATCCAGTACCTCTTCCAGCGGTGGATGTCGCCCCGCTACGTCGCCACCAACCCGGGGACGGTCAAGAAGTTCGTCGTCGCCTTTGCGGAGGCCGCGCAGTACGCGCGCATGAACCCCGACGAGACCACGGACATCCTGATGCGGGACTTCCGCGGGCTGAGCCGCGACACGGTGCGCCGCTCGCTGGGCTTCCTCACGTTTGACATGCGCGTCTCCAAGGCGACGCTGGAGGCGGTGAAGCAGGGGTTCGAGTTCGCCGTGCGGGTGGGCGCGCTGAAGCAGGCGCCCTCGTTCGAGGAGATGACCGACCTGCGGTTCCTCACCCAGGTCCTCAAGGAGTACCCGCAGTTCTTCCGGGACCTGCCGCCGATTCCCGAGAACCTGCGGTTGTAAGAGAGGAACCGGCCGGGAGAGCCGGTTACCGGCTCTCCCGGCCGGGAGGAGACCACCGATGTCTCGACTGTTCGACCTCACGGGGCGCGTGGCCCTGGTCTGCGGCGGCGCGGGCG
>JACQTN010000259.1 GCA_016210785.1 Armatimonadota bacterium | reverse complement strand
TCAACCAGCCCAGCCCAGGCCAGGCGAAGATGGGCTCTACGACCACGGCGCCCAGCACCAGGAAGTTGAGCAGCAGCCCTGCCATGGCGAGCACCGGGATCGCGGCGTTGCGGAAGGCGTGATGGACGAGGACCGCCTGCTCCCACAGTCCCTTGGCCCGGGCGGTGCGGATGTAGTCCTGTCCGAACACCTCCAGCAGTTCCGAGCGGAACAGGCGCAGCAGCACCGCCAGCTGAAACATGGCCAGCGTGGTGACGGGGAGGACGGCGTTCCGCAAGCCCAGCCCGGCTACCGGGAAGATGGGAAACTGTACGGCGAGGACATACATCAGGAGAATCCCGGTGACGAACGAAGGCACCGATTCGCCGGAGACAGCGACCAGCCGGATCAGCACGTCCACGATCCGCCCGCGGTGGAGGGCGGCCACGGCGCCCAGCGGGATCGCCACCGCCATGGCGACGACCAGCGCCGCCGTGGCCAACACCAGCGTCCAGCGCAGGTGGCTGAGGACCAGCGGCATCAGCCGGTCGCTGTACCGGAACGACTTCACCCGGTCGCTGTACCAGAAGTTGGTCATGAAGGTGAAGTACCGGACGTGGGCCGGGCGGTCCAGGCCCAGTTCGCGGCGAAACACCTCGAGCTCGCTGGGGCTCGCCTCAGGGGGCAGGAGAAGAGCGGCAGGGTCCCCGGCCACGTTCATGAAGCCGAAGACGACGATGCTGACGACCAGGACCGTGATCGCAGCCTGGGCGATCCGCCGGCTGATGAACTGGTACACTCCGCGCTCCTCTGCGGTTGTTGTCAGCGCTCGTGATCAGCGCTCGTGCCGCCGGATGAAGGACCCACCGCACTTCAACGCCGGCCACATCCGTTCCTGTTCTCTCGCCGGCCCCAGACGACAGGAGGAGCCCACGTCCGGATGCGTGGACCCCTCCTGCGTCCGTTCGTCCCCGGACAATCTCTCTCGCGCCGGGAGACCGTGCCCAGTTAACGCGGTTTCGCGTCTTTGAAGTTCCGGAACTCCGCCGGATAGGGTTCCCAGTTCACGCGGCTGCTGAGCGCGTAGACGTCCCGCAGGTTGACCAGCAGGATCCACGGCGCCCACTCCAGCGCTTCGGCCTGCAGCTTGTCCAGCACCGGCTGCCGGCGCGGGTCGCCCTTGGCCATCAGGCTGACCTGTGCCACATCACGCTCCCAGTTCGCCGGGCGTCCCTTCGTGTAGACCTCGCCCTGGCCACCCGGCAGCAGCCACAGGCTGAAGACGAACTCGGGCAGGAACAGGATGTTGCCATTGCTGGCGAGGCTCAGGCCGGAATGCTTCCCGGCGAACTGCTGGGGTGCGTACGAGCCCCATTCCGCCAGCTTGAGGTCTACGTTGACGCCCACCCGCTGCAGCATCCCCGCGACCGCCTCGCCCACCTCCTTGCCGAGGGTGGGCCGCAGCAGAGATGCGTTCAGGCGGATGGTCTCACCCTTGTACCCCACCTGCTTCAGCAGGTCGCGGGCCTTCTGCGGGTTATAGGGGTAACCGGCGAGTTTCTTGTTCAGCTCCGGGAGGCTCTCCTGCATCGGCGCGCGCAGGGCGATGGCCTTGTTGCGGTAGAGCTGCTCGACGATGCTCTTCTTGTCGACGGCATAGTTCAACGCCTGCCGGACCAGCTTGTTGTCGAGCGGCGGCTCGCTGGCGTTGATGATCATGAACAGCATGCGGGCGCTCACCGTCTCCACGATGCGCGTTTTGGGGTTTCGCTGGACCTCCGGGATCGCATCCGGGGGCACGAACTGGAAGACGTCCACCTCGCCCGCGAGCAGCGCGTTCTTGGCCGTGAGGGCGTCGGGCATGACGCGCCAGACGATGCGCTGGAACCCGGGCTTGCGCCCCCAGTAGTTCGGGTTGATCTCGCCGACGACGCGTTGATTCGTCACAAACTCGACGAACCGGTAAGGCCCGGTGCCAATGGGCCGCCGCTTGTAGGTCTCTTTGCCCTCGCCCTCGACGTAGGCCTTGGAGGTGATGTGGATGAGGGACATCACGTTGGGCAGGCCGCCGGTGCCGGACTCGCCGAGCTTCCAGCGGATCGTGTACTTGTCGACGACCTCTACGGTGCCCTGCTGGATCGGCTTCGGCAGCAGACGGCGGATAATGGTCCCTTGCTGGACCGCCCCATCGATCGTGAACTTGACGTCCTCCGCGGTCAGCTCGCCGTACTTGGGGTCGTGGAACTTCAGGCCCCGGCGGATCTTGATGGTCCACTCGGTGGGTTTCACCATCCGCCAGCTCTCCGCGACGACGCCGTAGATGTTGCCCTTGCGGTCGAACGCCGTGAGCGGCTCGATGAAATGCTCCCAGATGTCCACGGTGGCCAGGGTCGTGAAGTTCCAGGGACTCAAGTCGTCAGGGTTGAACAGCTGCGCGACCGTCAACTGCTGCGGGCTCTGTGCCCGGCCGCCTCCCGCCATGCCGGCGAGCATCACGGCCACGACCAGCATCACCACCACTGCCGTCTTCCTCATGAGTCACCCTCCCCCGATGACAGGTTAGACCGGCGGCGCCCCGGCATCGCGCCACGGACGTGCTGCAGCGTGTAGCGCCGCGAGAACGCGCGGCGGCGTCAGAGGCAGCGCGGTCACGCGCGCCCCGGTGGCATGGCTCACGGCGTTCGCAATCGCCGCCGCGGTGGGGATGATGGGAGGCTCCCCGGCTCCCTTCGCTCCCAGGTTGTTTGCCGCGACATCCACCCTGTCCAGCACGAGCACGTCGATCGAAGGAATGTGCTCCATCTTCGGCAGCGCGTACGTATCGAACCCCGCCGTGAGCACGCTCCCCGTCTCCGGGTCGATCACCTGGTCTTCGAGAAGCGTCAGTCCCAGCCCCTGGATCACCCCGCCGTGGACCTGGCTGACGTACTGGACGGGGCTGATGATCCGCCCGATGTCATGGACCGCCACGATGCGGAGGACGCGGATCTCCCCGGTCTCGGTGTCCACCTCCACCTCGGCGAACTGGACACCGAACGTGCGCAGGGTCAGATGCTCCGGGTTCGGGGCACGGAAACCACGGCCCTCGATGGTGAAGTTGGTGAGTCTGCGCGTGACCTCCGCCACGGCCAGGCTCCGCTCGGGCACGCCGCGCACCCGGATGCGCCCGTGCTCGATGAACAGATCCTTCGCGGCGGCCTCCAGCATGGACGCCGCCACCTGGAGGAGGTTCCGGCGGGCCTCGTCGGCCGCCATGCGCACCGCCGGTCCCACGGAGGCGATCGTCCGGCTCCCGGCGCTCCGAGGCGCGAACGGAAAGTGCGTATCCCCGAGGTGAAGCGTGACGTGATCGAGCGGAAACCCCAGCGCTTCCGCGGCAATCTGCGCCAGCGCCGTGTTCGCCGCCGTGCCGATGTCCTGTGTCCCGGTCAGGACGTCCGCGGTGCCGTCGACGTTGAGGCGGACGCGCGCGTACGCCGGGGGCATGCCCACGCCGATCCAGATCTGGCTGGCCATGCCCAGCCCGCGTCGCCGGGTGCCCGTGCGGGGCAGGGTGTTGCGCCGCTTCCAGCCGATGGCAGACGCGCCGGCGCCATAGGCTTCCAGCAGGTGCTTGGCGGAATACGGGCGATTCAGCACCTGGTCCCGGTCGGCGTGGTTGCGGACGCGGAACTCGAGGGGGTCGAGGTTGAGTTTGTCCGCGAGCACATCCATGAGACTCTCCAGCGGGAAAGTCCCCTCCGTGTAGCCCGGCGCCCGGAACGCCGCGGCCGGACCGGTGTGCGTAAACACCGTGTACACCTCTGTCCGCACGTTGGCACAACGGTAGAGCTCTCTGGCGGGTCCGTAGAGCGGCGTCCGCATGTCACGGTACGCGCCCGCGTTGCTGATGCCCCACAGGTCGATGGCCACCAGCGTGCCGTCCCGTCGCGCGCCGATGCGCAGGCGCTGCACGCTGGCGGGCCGCAGGCCCGTACCCAGGCTCTCCTCGTGGCGGGAGAGCACGATGCGCACCGGACGTCCGGTGGTGCGGGCGAAGAGCGCCGCGATGACAGTAAACTTCCCCGCCCTGTTCTTGCTCCCGAAGCCGCCCCCGGTGAAGCGGCTGAGCACTCGCACCCGGTCCACGGACAGCCCGAGATATTTCGCCACCTGCTGGCGGACGCCGAAGATGTTCTGCGTGGAGTCCCAGATCGTGAGGCGATCGCCTTCCCACGCCGCCACCGAGCCGTGCGTCTCCATCGAGTGATGCACGACCGGCTGCGTGCGGAAGGTGCCTTCGACGACGGCGTCCGCCTGCGCAAAGCCGGCCGCGACGTCACCGCGGGCATAGAGGTCTGGCGCACCTTCGACCAGGTTGCCGTCGAGGTGGACCCGCGGCGCGCCGGGGCGCAGGGCGTCCTCCGGATCGAGCAGCGCCGGGAGGACCTCGTAGTCCACGTCGATCAGGGTGAGCGCCTCCTCGGCGATGGCCGCGGTGTCCGCGGCGACCGCCGAGACCTCCTCTCCCGGAAAGCGGAGCTCGTTGTCAAACAGGAAGCTCCGTCCGTCATACCAGGGGATCTTCGGGGCGTTCGGGCCGGAGAGGACCGCCCGGACGCCGGGCAGCCCTTCGGCCCGCGAGGTATCGATAGACCGGATCCGTGCGTGAGCGTGGGGGCAGCGAAGGATCGCTCCGGTGAGCATCCCCGGGAGCAAGACGTCGTGCGTGTACGTGGCGGTCCCGCCGGCCCGCTCTCGGCCGTCCACCCGGAGCACGGGCCGGCCGACGATATCGAGGGGAGCATCCGCCTGCCACGCCGGGAGATCGTCACCCTCGATGAGGATGTCCTGCTCCTCGACCCTCCCGAAAAGCTCGGTCTTGATGCGCGCCAGCCGGGGCATCACCGTCTCCTGCGTTCGCGTCCTGGTCGCACGCCCTGCCTACGAGCGCGTCTGGAAATGTCATTGCGTCATTCATGCGCAGGACCGGCTCAGCCTGTGACCCGCCTGAAATCTCTGAAGAGCTTCAATTTGTCATTGCAGCGGCACTCCAGAGATTTCAGGTGGGTCAGTCCGAGCATCACCTGTGTCCCGGAAACCCCACCGTCGCGGGTGCGCCGCGAAGTTGGTGCGCCGTCAGTGTGGTGAGCGCGGTAGAGTGATTGTACCTTGTATAGACGTTGAACGTGCCGCGCGGTAGAACAGAACACCTTGCACCGAGTGGAACGTGCCGGGGCGGGGGGAGGGAAAGACCCTCCCCCCGCCGGATACCTAGTGCAGGGTGGAGTGGCGCAAAGCCACTCTACCCAACCTTACACGACGGGGCGACACATAGGGGCCCACGTGTGACGTGGACCCCCGTGCGCGACTCGCTCCGACCGCGCAACACCACGGCCGGCAGGGAGGCTCAGTTGCGCGGCTTCGCGTCCTTGAAGTTCCGGATCTCCGCCGGATACGGCTCCCAGTTCACGCGGTTGTTCAGGGCGTACACGTCCCGGAGGTTGATCAGCAGGATCCAGGGCGCCCACTCCAGCGCCTCCGCTTGCAGCTTGTCCAGCAGCGGCTGTCGGCGCGGGTTGCCCTTGGCCATCAGGCTGACCTGCGCCACGTCGCGTTCCCAGGTCGCCGGGCGTCCCTTCGTGTAGACGTCGCCCTGGCCGCCGGGCAGCATCCACAGGCTGAAGACGAACTCGGGGAGGAAGAGGATGTTGCCCATGCCCGAGAGGCTGACGCCCGACATCTTGCCGGCCAGCAGCGGCGGCGCGTAAGAGCCCCACTCCGCCAGCTTCAGGTCCACGTTGACGCCGACCCGCTGCAGCATCCCCGCGACCGCCTCGCCCAACTCCTTGCCGAGCGTGATGCGCTGGGTGGGGGCGTTGAGGCGGATCTGCTCGCCCTTGTAGCCGGCCTGCTGCAGCAGTTGGCGGGCCTTCTGGGGATTGTAGGGGTAGCCGTTGAGCTTCTTATTGAGCTCCGGGAGGCTCTCCTGCATGGGCGCCCTCAGGGCGATGGCCTTGCCGCGGTAGAGCTGCTCCACGATGGTCTTCTTGTCCACCGCGTAGTTGAACGCCTGGCGGAGCAGCTTGTTATCGAGCGGCGGCTCGCTGGCGTTCATGATCATGAACAGCATGCGGGCGCTGACCGTCTCTACGATGCGGGTCCGCGGGTTGCGCTGGACCTCGGGGATCGCCTCCGGGGGCACGAACTGGTAGACGTCCACCTCGCCCGCCAGCAGCGCGTTCTTCGCGGTGAGGGCATCGCCCATGATGCGCCAGACGATCCGCTGGAACCCGGGCTTGCGCCCCCAGTAGTTTGGGTTGAGGTCGCCCACGATGCGCTGGTTGGTCACGAACTCCACGGGTTTGTAGGGCCCGGTGCCCATGGGCTGGCGCTTGTACGTGTCCTTGCCCTCGCCCTCGATGTAGGCCTTGGAGGTGATGTGGATGAGGGACATCACGTTGGGCAGGCCGCCCGTGCCCGGCTCGCCGAGCTTCCACCGGATGGTGTACCTGTCGACGACCTCCACCGAGCCTTCCTGCAGCGGCTTGGGCAGCAGGCGGCGGATGACGGTGCCCTGCTTGACGCCCTCGTCAATGGTGAACTTGACGTCCTCCGCGGTCAGCTCGCCGTACTTGGGGTCGTGGAACTTCATGCCCCGGCGGATCTTGACGATCCACTCCGTGGGCTTCGCCATCTGCCAGCTCTCCGCGACGACCCCGTAGATGTTCCCCTTGCGGTCGAACGCCGTGAGAGGCTCCAGGAAATGTTCCCAGATGTCCACGGTCGCCAGCGTGGTGAAGTTCCAGGGGCTCATGTCCTCCGGGTTGAACAGCTGCGCGACCGTCAGCACCTGCTGACCCTGCGCCTGCCCGCCGCCCGCCAGGCCCGCCAGCATCACGGCGGCCACCAGCACGATCCCGCACAGGCGCTTCGTGCGACTCCCCTTGAGACTCATAGGACTCCCCCCCCGAGCGTGGATTAGTGCGGGCTTGCCGCCCGTTCGGCCACCCTGCCGTGCGCGGCCTCCTCGCGCTCCGGTGGATTCCATCGCAGGAGTCGAGTCACCTCCTTCACCGGGACATCGGGAAGGCGCCGCGCTGCCTCGATGAGGCCGGTCTGAATCTCGCCAGGCATGCCTTCCAGGTCGCCGAGCTGCCGGAACTTGCGCACGATGTCATCGTATCCCACCGGGACCTCTGGCTCGCCCCTGGCCAGGTCCTTGCGCACCGAGACCCGCTGCCCGTCCTTGAGCACCAGGGTGACGCGCGCCGGCCACAGCGTTGGGAACTGGTCGTCCATGCTGCGGTCCACGGTAACCCGGATCTTCGGCACGATCTCGCGGACCCGCGCGTCGTCCAGCATCCGCAGGATCTGGTTCTGGTCGAACATGGCCTGGACCGCGGGCTCGCCGTGAACCAGGGCGACGGCCACGTTGAACTGGGTGCTGAAGCGGGGGCCGTACCACGCGTCGCGCCAGGGCTCTGGATCGTCGCACAGCTTGGCCAGGTGGCTCCAGCTGGCGACTTCCACCGTCTCCACGGCGTCGGCTGCCGGCCGCTGCCGCGCGTTGATCTCCAGCGCGGCGTCGATGGCGGAGTGGATGTGCCGGCAGGCGGCGTACACCTTGTGGGAGACCTCCAGGATCTTGAAGTGGCTGCCGAGCCGATCCAGGAACGCCGCCTCGTGCACCCGCTCGCCGAACAGCGCCAGCCCCATGGGGTTCTCCATGAAGTCGGTGGCGCCCGTGAACCCGTTCTGGGCCAGACGCGCGGCCAGCAGCCCGGAGAAGGCCGCCCGCCCCGGGTTGAAGTCCTTGACCATGCCGCGCTCGGGCATGTGGGCGAAGTTGCCGGTGATCTGCGTGCCGGCGACGCCCAGGGCGTGCTGCATCTGCTCGACCGAGAGCCCCAGCAGGTTGCCCGCCGCGGCGGCGGTGCCCAGCGTGTTGACGGACCCGCTGGGATGCCACCCGCGGTAGTAATGGGAGGGCATCACCGCCTCGCCGGCGCGCGCTGCGACGTCGTAACCGGCCACCATGGCCTGGATCAGGCGCCGCGCGTCCGCGCCCGTCGCCTCGGCCACGGCCAGCACCACGGGGATCACGCTGTCGCCCAGGTGCGCCATGCTCAGCCGGTGCGTGTCGTCCATCTCGGCCACGTGCCCCATGGCGCCGTTGACGAACGCAGCCGCAAGGGGACTGACCGTCTGGGTCCGGCCGACGACGGTGCACGGTCCCCCATCGGCCAGCGTCTGGAAGAGGATGTTGATGGGCGTGGCCCGGCAGCCGTACATGGCATACCCGAAGTAATCCAGCAGGCAAACGCGGGCTTTCTCGATGACCGGCGCCGGCAGGTCCTCGTACCGCAGGCCGGCGGTAAACTCGGCGACCTTTCTGGTGACACCGTGGGTGGGCATGACGAGGCTCCCTCCAGGGTTCCCGCGGATTCGGGGGGGTGCTGTGAAACTCCCACAACTCGTTCGGCGCGGCGGGCGAGTTCCCTGCTCCGCGCGGGCGCGGGGCTCGGTGGCCGCCTCTGCGAAGCGCCACCCATCGCATGCGGGGTGAGGGAACCCCGCGGCCACGAGTTTCAGGCCAGCGGTGGCCGCCGCGTGTGCCAGTCGGTGACCCGCTGGTAGGCGTGGCCCACCCGCAGCACCACGTCGTCGGCCAGCGGCTTGCCGATGATCTGGAAGGCCAGCGGCAGTCCCGCGCGGTTGAACCCACAGGGCACCGACAGCGCCGGCAGGCCCGCCAGCGCGAACGGCATCCCGTAGGCCCGCTCCAGCCCGAACTCGTCCAGCGCGTCCTGTTTCGTGCGATGTCCCAGGGTCGCCCTCTCCTGGATGCGCGGGGCAGCCGTGCGCCAGGTGGGCGTCACCAGGAAGTCGTACGGCTCGATGGTCCGCAGCACTTCCCTCGTGATCGCCGCGCGGCCAGCGCGGTCGGCCCACCGGGCGACGTGGCCGGGGATCAGCAGCGCCGTCGCCAGGCGCACGCGCGCCGTGGGGCCGTACAGATGGGCGTGCCGGCGCATGAAGGGCAGGTGGGCGGCGGCGAGCTCCGGCTCGCCGAAGCCGATGAAGATGGCGCCGGTGTGGCGCACGATCGGGATGGAGATCTCTTTGAAGCGGACGCCTAGATCCTCCAGCGCCGCGATCGCCTTGCGCACGCCGTCTTCCACGTCCGGTTCCATGCGGGGACCCGGCATCAGCTCCGTGACGATGCCTGCCCTCAACCCCTTGAGACTCCCGCGCAGCCGCGCCGCGTAGTTGGGCACGCGCACCCGGAGGGTCGTGGGGTCCAGAGGGTCGTGCCCGGCCACCGCCTGCAGCACCAACGCCAGCTCCTCCACGGAGCGGGCCAGGGGGCCCAGGATGTCGGCCTGCCACACGCCGCACAGCATGCCGTAGCGACTGACCAGGCCGTAGGTGGGGCGCAGCCCGGCGATGCCGCAGAAGGCCGCCGGCAGGCGCACCGACCCGCCCGTATCTTCGCCCAGGGTGACGGTGGCCATGCCCGCCGCGGGCGCCGATCCCGATCCGCTGCTGGAGCCGCCGGGGTCGTGCTCGGGATTCCACGGGTTGCGCGGCGTGCCGAAGGGATACGTCACCGGCCAGGACATGGCGAACTCGTGCATGTTGAGTTTGCCCAGGAGGATCGCCCCCGCATCTCGCATGCGCGCGATGGCCGTGGCGTCTTCACGCGGGACCCAGTCCTTGAGGATGAGCGAGCCCGCCGTGGTGGGGATGCCCTTCGTGGTCACCTGATCCTTCACCGCGTATGGGATGCCGTGCAGTGGTCCCCGGTCCTTCCCGGCGCGCAGGTCCCGTTCCGCCCGCCGCGCTTCCCGTAGCGCCTGCGCCGCGGTGACCGTGATGTAGGCGCACAGCCGGCCGTTCAGTTGCCCGATGCGCGCCAGGTGCGCCTTCACCACTTCCACCGGGGAGAGGATGCGGGCGCGGTAGGCGGCGGCGAGTTCACGGACGCTCGCGTAGAGCAGGTCAGCGGGTTTTGCTGCGCGTCTGGTCATGGGGCTTCCATAAATGCGTACCGTTCAGGACAGGGGCGGCCGGCGGGTGTGCCAGTCCGTCACCTGCTGGTAGGCGTGTCCCACCTGCAGCACCACGTCGTCGGCCAGCGGCTTGCCGATGATCTGGAAGGCGAGCGGCAGCCCCGCGCGGCTGAACCCGCAGCACAGCGACAGCGCGGGCACACCGGCCAGGGCAAAGGGCATGCCGTAGGCACGGTCCAGCCCGAACTCCCGCCGGGCGTCGTCCAGCGACCGGTGCCCGTAGCTCTCTCTCTGCTCGATCCGGGGCGCCGGTGTGCGGGCGGTGGGTGTGATGAGGAAATCGTAGGGCTCCAGCGTCTCGAGTATCTGTCGGCGGATGGCGGCGCGGCCGGCCCGGTCGGCCCAGCGCGCGATGTGGCCGGGGATCAGGAGGCCCGTGGCCATGCGAACGCGGGCCGTGTACCCGTAGAGCTCGGGGCAGCGGCGCAGGAAGGGGAGGTGGCCCACCGACGCCTCCGCCTCGCCGAAGGCGACGTAGACCGCTCCCGCATGTTTGACGAGCGGGATGGAGACCTCGCGGAAGGACACGCCGAGCGTCTTCAGCACCTTGATCGCGTCGCGCACGCCTGCTTCGATCTCCGCGTCGATCCCGGGGCCGGGGAGCAGTTCGCGCACGATGGCCGCCTTCATGCCTTTGATGCCGCGGCGGATGCGGGACGCGTAATCGGGCACGCGCGCCTGCGCCGTGGTGGGATCCTTCGGGTCATGGCCGGCGATTGCGCGGAGCACGTGGGCCACATCCTCCACCGTGCGCCCCA
The DNA here is from genome assembly GCA_016210785.1 of Armatimonadota bacterium. Taxonomy (GTDB): domain Bacteria; phylum Sysuimicrobiota; class Sysuimicrobiia; order Sysuimicrobiales; family JACQTN01; genus JACQTN01. The sequence goes on along the minus strand of JACQTN010000259.1, from coordinate 68 downwards.
GCGGCCCGAGCGGGTCGGCCTTCCCGACGGCGGGCAGCTTGCCGTGGCGGCTGATCAGTCCCCAGGTG